>JAGODN010000004.1 GCA_017998195.1 Desulfobulbus sp.
ACCTGGCACAGCGGGTCAGCTCGGTGAACCGGCGGGCCGAAGAGCTGTTCGCCCGGCCGCGCGCACAGCTCGTGGGCCGGCCCGTGGCCGCGGTGTTCGACGAGGCCATCGCCCGCATCGTTGACCAAGCCATCGGCCACCGCAGCGTGGTCAGCAACCGGGAGATCACCGTCGGCGCCACCACCCTGGGGGTTACCTCCTCCCTGCTCCGGGACCACCGCGGCGGCCTGCTCGGGGCCATGGTGCTGGTCCGCGACCTGACCGAGGAGAAGAAGACCGAGGCCCTGATCCGGCGCATCGACCGGGTGACCGCGCTCGGCCAGCTGAGCGCGGGGATTGCCCACGAGATTCGCAACCCGCTGGCCAGCATCAGCTTCAACGTGCAGCTGCTCGCCAAGCGGCTGACCGACACGCCCGAGGCCGCAGGCCTGATCCACGACACCCGCGCCGGCATCGACCGCATCCGCTCGCTCGTCCAGTCCATGCTCGACTTCGCCCGGCCCGCGCCGCCGCGGCTGCAGCGCGGCTCCCTGGCCGCCCTGCTCCGCGAGACCGTGGCCCTGATGGACGCCCAGCTGCGCGAGAACCGGGTGGCCATCACCCTCGACCTGCCTGCGGACCTGCCCGAGGTGGTGTTCGACGCCCACCAGGTGCAGCAGGTGTTCGTCAACCTCGTGCTCAACGGCATGCAGGCCATGCCCGGCGGCGGCCGCATCGTCATCGACGGCCGGGTCGAGGCGGGCGCGGACGGCTGCGGCCGCTGCCTGCGGCTGTGCTGCACGGACCACGGCTGCGGCATCGCCCCGGACCAGCTGGCGCGCATCTTCAACCCCTTCTACACCACCAAGGCCGAGGGCACGGGCCTCGGGCTGTCCATTGTCCACAAGATCCTCGAACAGCACAACGCCACCGTGGAGGTGGTCAGCGAGGCCGGCCGCGGTGCCAGTTTCCTCATCAGATTTCCCCTGGACCAGAACGGAGGCGACCCATGCACCGGGAACGGATACTGATTGTCGATGACGACCGGCTTCTGCAGAACAGCCTGACCGCCATCCTCCGCGAACGCCACCAGCCCCTGGTCGCGGGCAGCGGCGAGGAGGCCCTGGGCCTGCTCGAGCGCACGCCCATGGACCTGGTGCTGCTCGACGTGCGCCTGCCGGGCATGGACGGCATCGCCACCCTGACGAGCATCCGCGCCCGGCACCCGGAGGTGCCGGTGATCATGATGACCGCCTACGAGGACACGGCCACGGTGATCGCGGCCCTGCGCGCCGGGGCTCACGACTACCTGGTCAAGCCGCTGGAGATCGAGATGTTCGAACTGGCGGTGAACAAGGGACTGGAAAACCATCGCCTCAAGCGCGAGGTGGAGACCCTGCGCCGCGCCTCGCTGGCGCGCTGCAGCCTGGACAGCGTGGTCGCGGAGAGCGACGCCATCCGCCGGGTGTTCGCCTTTGCCGACCGGGCCGCGCGCAGCCACGACACCACCGTGCTCATCGAGGGCGAGAGCGGGGTGGGCAAGGAGGTGGTGGCGCGGCTGATCCATCACCGCAGCAGTCGCGCCGATGGCCCCTTTGTCGGCCTCAACTGCGGCGCCATCAGCCGGGAACTGCTCGAGAGCGAGCTGTTCGGCTACGAAAAGGGCGCCTTCACCGGCGGTTTGCAGGCAGGCAAACAGGGCAAGTTCGAGATGGCCGACAGCGGCACCCTGCTGCTCGACGAGGTCAGCGAACTGCAGCCCGCGGCCCAGGTGAAGCTGCTGCGCTTTCTCGAGGAACGGGAGTTCTACCCGGTGGGCGGTACGCTGAAGAAGAAGGTGGACGTGCGCATCATCGCCGCCACCAACCGCGACCTGGACACCCAGGTGCGGGCCGGCGGGTTCCGTGAAGACCTCTACTACCGGCTGAACGTGGCCCGGGTACGGGTGCCGCCCCTGCGCGAGCGGCCGGCGGATATTCTACCGCTGGCGCGGTATTTCCTGCTGCGCTTCAACGAAAAGTTCGGCCGCCAGTTCCACGCGATCAGCCCGGCGGCCTGCGACCTGCTGCTCCACCACCCCTGGCGCGGCAACATCCGCGAGCTGAAAAACGCCATCGAGCGGGTGGTGCTGATGGAGGACGGTCGCGAGGTGCAGGAGGCCCACCTGGCTTTTCTCGCCCCGGCCACCCCGCCCGGCCGCCGGGAGAGCGGCCTGTGCCTGCCGCCCGAGGGCATCGACCTGGAACGCCTGACCCGCGACCTGATCGTCCAGGCCCTGGAACGCACCGGCGGCAACCGGTCCCGGGCCGCGCGCCTGCTCGGCATCTCCCGGCCGACGCTCATCTACCGCATCGACAAGCACAAAATCCGCTGCTGAACAGGGCCCGCCCCGGCTGTCCGGCCGAAAAATGCAGCATATCCTGCATTTTTCGGCACCCCTCCTGATTCCTGGTTTTTGTTCGTATTTTCAGCCTGTTTCGTTCAATGCCCACCAGAGCCGGTGCAGCATATGCTGCACCGGCTCTGACCCGATCCCGGCGCATCGTGCCGGAAGCACCTTTTTTCAGCGCCTTAACCCGATCCGCTGGCGCTGGTACAGTCTGTGCAAGGTACCTTGGCTGCGACGGCTGTCCCGCGCCGGGCATACCGGTAAGGCTTTCTTTTTTTTGCTGTTCCGCAGGGGCCAGATCGGGTAAGAGCAGCTCATCCGGGCAGCGGCAGAGGCCCCTGTTCGGAGCCCTTTTCTTATCCGGGACATCCGCGCCGACACGGCCGGTCCCGCCCCTTCATCGACAGACACCAAGGAGAGAGCATGCGAGAAGCAGTGATAGTCAGCGCGGTCCGAACCCCCCTGGGCAGCTTCAACGGCACCCTGGCGAACATGGGCGCCACCAAACTGGGTGGTCTGGTCATCGCCGAAGCCATCCGCCGGGCCGGGATCGACAAGGAAGCGGTCAACGAGTGCATCATGGGCCAGGTCCTGCCCTGCGGCTACGGTCAGAACCCGGCCAAGCAGGCCGCGGTGATGGCTGGCCTGCCCTGGGAGGTCGAGGCCCTGACCATCAACAAGGTCTGCGGGTCCGGGCTCAAGGCGGTGATGCTGGCGGCCCAGGCCATCTGTGCGGGCGACGCCGAGGTGGTGGTCGCCGGCGGCATGGAATGCATGAGCATGGCGCCCTATTTCCTCAAGAAAGCCCGCTTCGGCTTCCGCATGGGCGACGGCACCCTGCACGACCACATGGTCCATGACGGCCTGTGGGACCATGTCAACGACTTCCACATGGGCATCAGCAACGAACTCTGCTCCGAGCGCTACCAGGTGAGCCGCGAAGACCAGGACCGCTATGCCGCCGAATCCTACCGCCGCGCCCTGGCCGCCCAGGCCGCCGGCAAGTTCGAGGACGAGATCGTCAAGGTGGAGATCCCCCAGCGCAAGGGCGAGCCCAAGGTTTTCTGGCAGGACGAGTGCCCCCAGCCGACCAGCTACGAGCAGTTGGCCAAGATGAAGCCCGCCTTCAAGCAGGGCGGCGTGACCACCGCCGGCAACGCCTCGATCATCAGTGACGGCGCCGCCGCGGTGGTGGTGATGAGCCGGGACAAGGCCGAGGCGCTGGGCTGCACCATCATGGCCACTATCGGCGCCCAGGCCTCGTACGGCATCGACATGAAGTACGTGCTCGTGGCGCCCATCTGGGCCGTGCCCAAGTGCCTGGACAAGGAAGGTATCACCAGCGCGGACATCGACCTCTACGAGATCAACGAAGCCTTCAGCGGCTCCACCGTGGCGGTGCTGAAAACCCTCGAACTCGACCCGGCCCGGGTCAACGTCAACGGCGGCAGCGCCGCCATCGGCCATCCCATCGGCGCCAGCGGCTGCCGGCTGCTGGTCACCCTGCTGCACGAGATGGTCCGCCAGGACAAGAAGCGCGGCCTGGTGTCGCTCTGCCTGGGCGGCGGCGAGGCCGTGGCCATGATCGTCAAACGCTGAGACCGAACACCGTTTGCAGATAGACTGCCGCCGGCCAGGGGGCCGGCGGCAGGGACGAACAACCACCACGACGAGGGAGGACGAGAAGCGGCGGCAGGCCCGGGGGAAGAGGAAGCCCTGCCCGCCCGGTATGCACAGAAGAAAAGCCTTTTCACACATCACACAAGGAGGAGTGCAGCATGGCAGCGGGAACATTGCAACCACGGTGGGGTCAGCCCCTCACCGGCATCATCTCGTTCATTGTCTTTACGGTCGTCGCCTGGATCACCTGGTTCCTGTTCAGTGACCCGCGCGGGCCGGTCGGATGGTTTCCCTACCCCTTCGTCATGTACCTGGCCATGATGATCCTGGTCGGGCTCTGGCAGCACATGTTTCTCGGTGACTGGCCGTTTGCGAACCTCAAACAGCCGCTGCGCGGCATCGTCATGACCGTGGCCAACCTGGTGCTGGTCTGGTTCGTCATCGACGTGCTCTTTTACCGCGTGCTCGGCGTGGGCTTCAACTTCCTCAGCTACTACGGCCTCGAGGCGGCCAACCTGGCCGGAAAGCTGCCCAAGATGGCCGACCCGGGCGCCACCGGCAAGATGGCCCAGGTGGCGGTGGTGGGCTTCGTGCTCATCGGCTTCTACACCTACCCGGTGTTCACCATCTTCTTCGGCAAATGGCCGGTGATGCCGTCCAACCTGGCGCAGCCGAACCGCGGCCTGGCCGAGATCGGCTGGGCCTCGCTGGTCACCCTGTTCTGCTACGCGGTCCTGATCGCCCCCTTCTTCGGCCTGCTCTTCCCGGGCGCGGCCATCAACCCGCCCTGGTGGGAGGCCGTCGGCGGCACCAAGCACATCCACTACGTGTTCGGCTGGTGGGAATGGGCCATTGTCATCCTGTTCATGACCCCGAACGTCTGGCGGATGAAACCGTGGACGCTGATCACCCTGCCGCAGCCGTGGAAGGGCTGGCTGTCCACCGCCCTCTCGTTCGTCGCCGCCTACGCCATCGCCCTGCTCTGCCGCCAGCTCATTCCGATGTGGGTGCCGGCGGACACCTTCCACCACCTGGAAACCGCCAAGGGCGTGGCCGAGGTGCAGCGCTTCCTCTGGATCCACTCGGCCGAGATCGCCGGCTTCACCCTCATCCCCTTTCTCATCTGGCACCACTATTTCGACGACATGGCGCCGGGCGACGTGGACGGCTGGGGCGGTTTCTTCTTCCGCACCGCCGGCGTGCTGCTGTTCGCCGCTGTGCTGTACTGGATTTTCTACTATGGCAACTTCGGCCATTGGGGGCTGGGCAACCACCACATGGGTGAACTCGCCGAGCGGTTCTCGCACGGCGAGTCGCTGGTGTGGAACTTCTGGTGGATCATCCCCCTGTTGTGGAACGAGTGGTTCTTCCACAAATGGCCCTTCTACGTGCACAAGGACTGACACCCCGAGGCACCCCACAACCACAAGGAGTACAGACGCATGTATTTGGATTTGAACGAAGAACAAAAACTCATCCAGGACACTGCCCGTGATTTCGCCAAGGCCGAACTCGAACCCGTGGCCGCCAAGCTCGACCTGGACAAGGATCGCCCCACCCTGCTCGCCAACCTGAAGAAACTGGCCGAACTCGGCTTCATGGGCCTGAACATCAAGGAGGCCTACGGCGGTTCCGAGGCCGGCGTCATCGCCTTCAGCGTGGCCATGACCGAGATCGCCCGGGCCTGCGCCTCCACCGCGGTGACCGTGTCGGTGAACAACATGGTCTGCGAGGTCATCCAGGCCATCGGTTCGGAGGAGCAGAAAAAGGCCTACATCCCGAAGATCTGCTCCGGCGAGTACGCCGCCGGCAGCTTCGGCCTGACCGAGACCTGCGCCGGTTCCGACCCCTCGGGCATGTGCACCACCGCAATCAAGGATGGTGACGCCTACGTGCTCAACGGTTCCAAGATTTTCATCACCAGCGCGCCCTATGCCGGCGTGTTCGTGGTCTGGGCCGTGACCGACAAGGAGGCCCCGCGCGGCAAGGGCATCAGCACCTTCCTGATCGAGGCCGGCACCCCGGGCCTGACCATCGGCAAGGAAGAGCACAAGATGGGCCAGAACGCCTCGGCCACCAACGAGCTGATCTTCGACAACTGCCGCGTGCCCGCCTCGGCCATGATGGGCAAGCCCAACGACGGCTTCCGCATCGCCGTGGCCGAGCTGGCCGGCGGCCGCATCGGCATCGGCTCGCTCGGTCTGGGCATCGGCCTCGCGGCCATGGACCACGCCACCAGGTACGCCGCCGACCGCCAGCAGTTCTGCCAGAAAATCAGCAATTTCCAGGCAATCCAGTGGATGATCGCCGACTCCTACACCGAGCTCGAGGCGGCCCGGCTGCTGCTCATGAACGCCGCCTTCCGCAAGGAGCAGGGGCGGCCGTTCGCCAAGGAGGCCTCCATGGCCAAGGTGTACGCCACCGAGAGCGCCAACCGCGCCTGCTACAACGCCCTGCAGATGCTCGGCGGCTACGGCTACACCAAGGACTTCCCCATCGAGCGCTACGCCCGCGACGCGCGCATCACCACCATCTACGAAGGCACCAGTGAAATCCAGCGGCTGATCATCTCCCGCGAGATCCTTCGCGGCCTTTCGGCCTGAACCGTACGGAGGAACCTATGAGCAAAAACAAGCAAATCACCCTGCAGCAGGCGGCCGAGATCGTCAAGAACGGCTCCAGCCTGACCTTTTCCGGCTTCACCATCTGGCGGCGGCCCTTTGCCCTCATCTACGAACTCATCCGCCAGCAGCGCCGCGGCCTGCACCTGATCGAGGTCAACGGCGGCCCGCAGACCGAGTTCCTGGTCGGTGCCGGCTGCGTCGACATCTGGGAATCCTGCTGGGTGGGCCACGAGCTGTACGGCAAGTACGGCGCCAACCTGTCGCGCAAGGTCGGCGAGAAGCAGATCATCGTCGAGGACTACAGCCACGCCGAGATGATGTTCCGCTTTGCCGCCGCGGCCCAGGGCGCGCCCTACGCGGTCACCCAGACCTCGCTCGGCACGGACATCCACAACCCGGAGTTCGACATGCTCGGCCGCGCCGGCAAGCGCGACGGCAAGCGCATCGCCAAGCAGAAGTACATCTTCACCGAGGATCCGTTCTACAATGCCGGCCAGCTGGTGATGATCCCGGCGGTCAAGGTCGACGTGGCCGTGCTCTGCGTCCAGCAGGTGGGCGAGGAGGGCACGGTGCGGGTGGCCGGCCAGTTGTACTCGGACGCCGAGGCCTGCCGCGCCGCGGACATCACCATCGTGGTGGCCGAGGAGATCGTGCCCGAGGACTACCTGCGCCGCGACGCGGACCACAACACCATCCCCACCTTCGAGGTGGACTACATCGTCGAGTGCCCCTTCGGCGGTCATCCCACCGGCATGTTCGGCAAGTACGACGTGGACGGCGCCTTCCTCAAGGACTTCTACGGCCGGACCCGCACCCAGGAAGGGTTTGACGCCTTTGCCAAGGAGTGGATCTTCGGGCTCGACCACACGAGCTACCTGGAGAAGCTCGGCTGGCCGCGCATGCTCGGCCTGCGCGCCAACACCGCCCTCAACTACAAACCCCGCAAATAGAAGGGAGAGAACATATGAGCAACTACGCATCGCCTGAAGAGTACAATCTGGCCGATCTGCTGTGCTGCGCCGCCTCGCGGGAAGTGCAGGACAACGAGATCGTGTTCGCCGGCACCGGTCTGCCCATGGTGGCCATCATGCTCGCCCAGCGGACCCACGCGCCCAACCTGAAACTGATCTTCGAGGCCGGCACCCTGGACGGCCGGCCGCCGGAGCTGCCCACCTCGGTGGGCGACGCCCGCTGCGAGACCGGGGCCTCGCGTTCCTCCGGCCTGTACGACGCCTTTTCCATCGCCCAGCGCGGCTACGTGGACCTGGGCTATCTCGGCGGCGCCGAGGTGGACCAGTACGGCAACGTCAACACCACCTGCATCGGCAACTACCTGGAGCCGGACCTGCGTCTCACCGGCAGCGGCGGCAACCCGGACATCAACTCGTTCGCCCGGCGCACGGTGTTCATCATGGTGCACGAGAAACGGCGCTTCGTGGAGAACGTCAGCTACATCACCAGCCCGGGCTGGCGGGTGAAGAAATGGCCGGGCGGCGAGTGGGTACACCGCCGCGACCTGTACGGCGCAGCCTTCCGCGGCGGCCCCTCGGCGGTGATCAGCACGGCCGGCGTGTTCCGCTTCGACGACAAGGAAGGCTTCATGTACCTGGACACCTGCCACCCGGGCAAGACCCCGGCGGAGATCAAGGAGATGTGCCAGTTCGACCTGGACATCTCCCGCGTCTCCGGCGAGACCAAGGTGCCCACCCGCGAGGAACTGCGCATCATCCACGAGGTCCTCGACCCGAGCGAGATCTTCATCCCCAAGGTGAAGAAGGCCTGAGCCGCTCCCGCCCGACCGGCAGCAAAAAAGGGCGTCGCACAGCCGTGCGACGCCCTTTTTGTGTATGCCCCTTACTCCGGGAGGGTGGTAACCCCTCTCAGTCCGCCGGCGGGCTGTGCGGCCGCATCGGGTGGCAGAGCGCCTCGCCGAGCGCCACCGCCTCGGCCAGTTGGTCGGTTTTGCGGGTGACCGCGCCCTTGCCCTCCACCCCGCGCACCAGCAGCTCGCCCGCATAGGTGATGTCCAGGGCGTCGAACAGGTAGCGCACGGTCAGGCGGGTGCCGTCGAAGATGCGGCCGCCGTCGGTGGCGGCCACGCTCACCAGGTAGCCGCGCAGCCGGTCGCGGTCCAAACGGATCTGGCCGAGTAAATACTTGCGGCACCACAGGGCCTGGCAGCGGTCGATGAACGCCTTGGTCTGGGCGGTCACCCCGTAGAAATAGACCGGTGTGCCGATCACCACCCGGTCGGCCCGGGCGAGCTGGTCGTAGAGCGTGGTCATGTCGTCGTCGATGACGCACACGCCCTCGGTCTCGCAGTGGCCGCAGCCGATGCAGGGGTGGATGGCCAGATCGGCCAGGCGGATGGTCTCGGCCTCGCGGCCGGCCAGGCGGACGCCCTCGGCCACCTTGTCGAGGAGGATGTCGGTGTTGCCGTGCTGCCGCGGGCTGCCGTTAATGAGCAGGATCTTCATGGGGTACCGGTTTGGGCTGGGGTGTCGGGGGTATGCGGCCGAACAGGGCGCTTACGTCGCGCAGCCAGGCCGCGGTCTCGTCGGTGAGGAACCGTGCGGCGCAGCGCCACTGCCAGTTGCCGGTGGGCGTGCCGGGCGTGTTCAGGCGACAGTCGTTGCCGAAGCCGAGCACGTCCTGCAGGGGCAGCACGGCCAGGTTGGCCGGCGCGCCCAGGGCCAGGTGGACCAGGTCGCGGTGGAAGGTGGCGGCATTGTCGTCGTCGCGGTTGGCGAACCGCTTGGCCCGCCGCTTGGCCGCCAAGTCGACCTCGGGGCTCAGGTACCAGCCGACCGCGGTGTCGTTGTCGTGGGTGCCGGTGTAGACCACCGAGTCGGGCTCGCAGTTGAACGGCAGGTAGCTGTTGTCCGGGCTGCCGTCAAAGGCGAACAACAAAATCTTCATGCCCGGGTAGCCGAGACCCAGGCGCAGCTGCTCGACCTCCGGGGTGATCACCCCCAGGTCCTCGGCGATGATCGCCATGCCGCCCAGGCGGCGCTCCATCTCCGCGAAAAAGGGCTGACCCGGGCCGGGCTGCCAGCGGCCGTTGATGGCCGTCTCCTCCTCCGCAGGCACGGCCCAGTAGGCCTCGAAGCCGCGGAAGTGGTCGATGCGGAGCACGTCGACCAGTTCGAAGTTGAGCCGCAGCCGCTCTTCCCACCAGTCCCACAATCGGCCGCGGATACGCTCGCTGCGCGTGTTCCAGCGGTAGAGCGGGTTGCCCCAGCGCTGGCCGGTGGCGCTGAAATAGTCGGGCGGCACCCCGGCCACCCGGGTGGGTTCGCCGCTGGCCGGGTCGAGTTGGAAGATCTCCTGGTTGTTCCACACGTCGACGCTGTCCAGGGCCACGTAGATGGGCAGGTCGCCGATCAGGGCGATGCCGCGGGCGCGGGCGTAGGCGCGCAACCGGTGCCACTGGTCGAAAAAGAGGTATTGCTCGAAAACAAAGAAGTCGATCTCGTCGGCCAACTCCAGCCGAGCCTCGGCCAGGGCCGCCTGCTGGCGGTGGCGCAGCGGCTCGGGCCAGCGGTACCAGGGCGCGCCCGCGAACTGCTGCTTGAGGGCGAGAAACAGCCCGTGGCCGGCTGCCCAGGGGTGGTCAGCGCGAAATTTGGCCAGGATGTCCGCTGCCTGCGGGCGAGCGCGGAACACCGCCCAGGCGGCGCGCAGCAACCCTTCCCTGACGGCCGTCACCCGCGGATAGTCCACCGCGTACTCGGAAAACCCCGCGGCCTCGACCCGATCAGCGGGCAGCAGGCCGTCGCGGACCAGCATCTCCGGGCTGATGAACAGCGGGTTGCCGGCAAAGGTGGAGAAACTCATGTAGGGCGAGTCGCCGAACACCGGGCTGGTGGGGCCGAGCGGCAGGATCTGCCAGGCGCTCTGCCCGGCGCGGTGGAGAAAATCGATGAAATCCCGCGCGGCCTCGCCGAGATCGCCGATGCCCAGGGGACCGGGCAGGGAGAACAGGGGCAGGAGAATTCCGCTTGACCTCTGCCGGAGAATGTTTACCAATCTATCATTACCCATTGTGCAAACCTGTTGAAGAGTTCGGCGCCTGTCGGCCGACTCGCCGAATTGAGCAGATGTATTGGTTCTTTGCACGCACTTTCCGCATCGACCAACTCTTGGCTTGCTATTTCCCGGCCCATCCTTTAAATTACACCGCTCTTTTTCCTTCTCAGGGTTCTCTGCGCGCCATCACCCCGTTCACATGGAGAAATTTGTGCTTTCTGGTATAAAGAACGACCTTCTTGAAGCGGGAAAGGACGAGGGCTGTATCACCTTTCAGCACCTCAACGAGTTGCTTCCGGAACAGATCAAGGATCCGGGGGCCATCGAAGAACTCTTCGATTTCCTTGGGGAAAACAATATTGAAATTGTCACCCAGGAGGAGTCGGGCAAGCGCCGGACCCTTTCCGGCGAGGAATGGACCGGCAAGAAGGCGGGCGAGGACGAGACCCTGCCCGACGCCCTGCCGGACAACGAGGAGCACGAGTCCGAGGAAACCACCACCACCTACCTGCGGGAGATGGGCCAGTTCGACCTGCTCACCCCGGAGGAGGAGGCCAAGTACTCCAAGACCATCCGCGAGGGCTTTGACGCCATCATCGCCGCCATCCGCGAGGATACCTCCGGGGTCAACGAGATCAGGATGCTGGTCGACCGCATCGATCTCTGGCACCGCCGCGACCCCACCCTCAAGCCGAAGAAGCAGCAGCTCAACTACATGCGCCACTGCGTGCTCATCGCCACGCGCAACTATCCGGACATCCGCGAACTGTTCGAGCTGAACACCAAGATCGAGGCCTACAACCGCTCGGTCGAGGTGGCCAAGGACGCCATGATCCGCGCCAACCTGCGGCTGGTGGTGTCCATTGCCAAGCGCTACATGCACCAGGGGTTGACCCTGGCGGACCTCATCCAGGAGGGCAACCTCGGCCTGATGCGGGCGGTGTTCCGCTTCGACTACAAGAAGGGCAACAAGTTCTCCACCTACGCCTCCTGGTGGATTCGCCAGGCGATCACCCGGGCGATCCTCGACAAGACCCGCACCATCCGCCTGCCGGTGCATTTTTTGGAACTGCGCAGCCAGTTCTTCAAGGCCTTCTACTCGCTGCTCAAGGAACTGGGCCGCGAGCCCACGCCGGTGGAAATCTCCAAGATGACGGATCTGCCCATGGACAAGATCCTCGCCATCCTCGAGGCCTCGCGCGAGCCCATCTCGCTGGAAACGCCGGTGGGCGACGACGATTCCACCCTGGGCGACTTCCTCGAGAACCAGGAGTCTGAATCGCCCTACGACGCGGTGCAGAACCGCGAACTGGCCCACCGGGTCACCGAGGTGCTGTCCACCCTCACCGACCGCGAGGAAAAGATCATCCGGTTGCGCTTCGGCATCGGCGAAAAGGCCGAGTACACCCTGGAGGAGATCGGCCGGCGGTTCAACGTCAGCCGTGAGCGCATCCGCCAGATCGAGAAAAAGGCCCTCAACCGGTTGCGCCACTCCAGCCGCCGCGAAAAACTGCGCTTTTTCCTCGACTGAGCCTTCTTTCAGCCACACCGCTGCGAGCCCCTTGCCGCCCCAAGGGGCTTCTTTTTTTGCAGCCATCCCGGGCGAGCAGGACACCATGGACGCTTTCATCACCCAGGCCGGGCTCGGCCACATCCTCGACAAGGTCAGGGCGGGCGAACGCCTGTCCCTGGACGACGGCCGTCGCCTCTACGACCACCCGGACATCCTCGCCCTCGGCTACCTCGCCAACATCGTTCGCGAGCGGCAGAACGGCAACCGCGCCTACTTCATCTACAACCAGCACATCAACTACTCGAACATCTGCACCAACCTGTGCAAGTTCTGCGCCTTCGGCCGTCCCAAGGGTGACGCGCTGGCCTACGAGATGAGCCTGGACGAGATCCGCGCCAAGGTCCGTGCGCGGCTGGACGAGCCGATCAGCGAGATCCACATCGTCGGCGGCATCCACCCGGACCTGCCGTTCGCCTATTACGTGGACATGCTCCGCGCCATCCGCGAGATCCGCCCGGACGTGCACCTGCAGGCCTTTACCTGCGTGGAGATCCACCACCTGGCCCGGCTTGCCGGCAAACCGGTGGACGAGACCCTGCGCCTGCTCATGGACGCGGGCCTGGGCTCCATGCCCGGCGGCGGGGCCGAGGTGTTCAACCCGCGCATCCGCCAGCTCACCTGCCCGGACAAACTCCCCGGCGAGGGCTGGCTGGAGGTGGCGCGCACTGCCCACCGGCTCGGTCTGCGCACCAACGCCACCATGCTCTACGGCCACATCGAGACCATCGACGAGCGGCTCGAGCATCTCGACGCCCTGCGCCGCTGCCAGGACGAGACCGGCGGCTTCCTCGCCTTCATCCCGCTCGCCTACCACCCGAAGAACACCGAACTGGGCGGCGCGGGCAACACCACCGGGGTCAACGACCTGAAGAACATCGCGGTCAGCCGGCTGATGCTCGACAACTTCCCCCACATCAAGGCCTACTGGGTGATGATCGGTCCCAAGCTGGCCCAGGTGGCGCTCTCGTTCGGCGCCGACGACATGGACGGCACGGTCAAGGAAGAGGTGATCACCCACATGGCCGGGGCCGAGACCGAGCAGGCCATCGGCCACAAGACCCTCATCCGGCTCATCCGCGAGGCCGGCCGCGAGCCGGTCCAGCGCGACACCCTGTACAACGTCATGGCCACCTTCTGAACCCATGGAACAGCTCTGCGAACGGATTCTGGCGGGCGAGCGGATCGATGGCGAGGCCCTGCTGCGGCTCGAGCGCGAGGCGGACCTGCACACCCTGGGCTTCCTCGCCAACAGCGTGCGCCGACGGCTGCACCCGGAGCCGGTGGTCACCTACGTCATCGACCGCAACATCAACTACACGGACATCTGCGTGTCCGCGTGCAAGTTCTGCGCGTTCTTCAAGGCGCCCGACGACCCGGCCGGCTCCACTCTGAGCCGGGAGGAACTGCTCGCCAAGATTCGCGAGACCCAGGAGTTGGGCGGCACCCAGGTGCTCCTCCAGGGCGGGCTGCACCCGGACCTGGACCTGGCCTTCTACGAAGACATGCTGCGGGCCATGAAGGCCACCGGCATCCACGTGCACGGCTTCTCGCCGCCGGAGATCCACCACTTCGCCGAGATCTCCGGGTTGAGCGTGCGCGCGGTGCTCGAGCGGCTCATGGCCGCCGGGCTCGACTCCATCCCGGGCGGCGGCGCCGAGATCCTCAGCAACCGGGTGCGGCGCGAACTGGCGCCGCGCAAGTGCGACGCGGACCAGTGGATCGCGGTCATGGAGGAGGCGCACGGTCTCGGCCTGCGCACCACCGCCACCATGATGTTCGGCCATGTCGAGACCGCGGCTGAGCGGGTCGAGCACCTGCAGCGGGTGCGTGATCTGCAGGACCGCACCGGCGGCTTCACCGCCTTCATCCCCTGGCCGTTCCAGCCCGATTACACGCCGCTGGCGGCCGCGCGCCACATCGACAAGACCACGGCCGTGACCTACCTGCGCACGCTCGCCCTGAGCCGCATCTTTCTCGACAATGTCGCCAACGTGCAGGCCTCCTGGGTCACCCAGGGGCCGAAGATCGCCCAGGTCTCCCTGTTCTTCGGGGCCAACGACTTCGGCTCGACCATGATCGAGGAGAACGTGGTCGCGGCCGCGGGCGTGCACTTCCGCCTGTCCGAGGCACAGATCCGCCACCTGGTGAGTGACGCCGGCTTCCAGCCCCGCCAGCGGCTGATGGACTACACCCTGGTCTGATGCGGGCTGCGGCATTGTCCATCCACACCGCCCCCTGGGTGGTGCCGGTGAGCCGGCCGCCGATCGCGGACGGCGGGGTGGCCGTGAGCGATGGCCGCATTGTCGCCGTGGACGAGGCGAGCGCCCTCACCGAGCGTTTTCCCGGCATCGCCAAGACCGCCTACCCGGGCTCTGCGCTCACCCCGGCGCTGGTCAACGCCCACACCCACCTGGAACTCTCCCACCTGGCCGGCTTGACCGATGAGCCGTATCCGGGCAGCTTCACCGCCTGGATCAGCCGTCTGCTCGAATGGCGTGACCGGCTCGGCGCCACCGGCGAGGCGGCGGAAACCGCGGCCGGACGGGTCCTGGTTGAGCAGTACGCGGGCGGGGTGAGCGCGATCGGTGACATCGGCAACACTCGCCTGGGGCGAGCCCTCACCGCCCGATTTCCGGGCACCCTGCTCCCTTTCCGTGAGTACCTGGGCCTGGCTGCCTGGACCGTGGAGAAGAACCTGGAGCGGCTGGCCCTGGAGGGGGACGAGGCCCTGTGCACCGGCCACGCGCCCTACTCCACCCACCCGCGCCTGCTTCAGCAACTCAAGGCGCGCGCCGGCAGGCTCGGCCACCCCTTTCCCATCCACCTTGCCGAACCGGCGGCGGAACAGGAGATGCTCGGCCGCGGCACGGGCGAGCTGGTGGAATTCGTGCGCGCCCGCGGCTTCTGGGACGGGTCCTTCCAGCCGAGCGCCAGCGGCGATGGCGGCTCGGTCCGCTACCTGGACGCACTTGGCCTGCTCGACGAGCGCACCCTGTGCGTGCACGTTATCCACGTGGACGCGGACGAGATCCGGCTGCTGGCCGACCGCGGGGTCAAGGTCTGCCTGTGCCCCGGTTCCAACCGCCTGCTCCGAACCGGCCGGGCGCCGGTTGCGGCCCTGGTCGCGGCCGGCATCCTGCCCGCCCTGGGCACGGACAGCCTGGCGAGTAACCCGCACCTCTCCCTCTGGCGTGAAATGCAGTTGCTCAGCGAAGACCATCCGGGGATCGACCCGGCGACCATCTTTGCCATGGCCACCCGCGGCGGCGCCGAAGCCCTCGGCCTGGGCGACCGGTACGGCGTCCTGGAGCCGGGCCGGCAGGCCGACCTGCTGGCCGTGCCTCTGCCGCCGACCGCCGCCACCGCAGCGGCCGTCCACGCCCACCTCGTGACCGCAGGCGATGCTGCCGCCCCGGTTCGCATCCCCTCGTGAGGAATCGCATGGCCCGCATCGGCATGGTCAACTACATCAATACCGCGCCCATCTACGAGGTCTGGAAGGAGCGCATCCATCCGGCCCGGTGGCAGATCGTCGAGGGCCAGCCGAGCCACCTGAACCGGCTGCTGGCCGAGGAGCGCATCGACCTGGGCTTTGTCTCGGCCATTGCCTATGCCCAGGCCCCGGAGCGCTACCAGGTGCTCGCCGACCTGTCGATCAGCGCCACCGGCCCGGTGGGCAGCGTGTTCCTCTTTTCCCGGGTGGCGCCGGAACAGCTGGACGGCCGCCTGGTGGTGCTCACCCGCCAATCCGAGACCTCCGTCGCCCTGGTCAGGATCCTGCTCGAGGAGTTCTACCGGGTGCACCCGCGCTACACCGTGGGCACGGTCTACGGACCGGAGGCGGAAACCGCGGAGGCGAGCGCGGTGCTGGCCATCGGCGACGACGCCCTGCGCATCCGCACCGAGGGGCTCTACCCGGTGGTCCTTGACCTGGGCGAACTCTGGCACCGGACCACCGGCCTGCCCTTTGTCTACTCGGTGGTCACGGTGCGCGAGGAGTTCCTCGCCGCCGAGCCGGACACGGCCCGGGCCATCCGCGCCGCCCTGGTCGACTGCCGCGAGGAAGGCGCCGGCCGCATGCCGGAGATCTGCGACCGGGTGTCGCGGCGCATCCCCATGGACTGCCAGGAATGCTCCAGCTACCTGCACGGCCTGGAATACGACCTGTCGCCGGTCAAACTCAAGGCCCTGGAGCTGTACTTCCAGTACCTGGTCGACCGGGGCGAGGTGCCGGCCGCGGCAGTGCCGGTCAAGATTTTTCGATGACCGCTTTTAAAACCGTTTTTCAATCGGATACGAACAAGACCTGATGGAGCTGAACAACTCACCCGCGGCCAAGAAGCAGTTTGTCCGGGAAAAATTCTCGTCGATCAGCCGGAGCTACGACCTGCTCAACTCGCTCCTTTCCCTGCAGATCGACCGTTACTGGCGCTGGCGGACCACCCGGCTGCTCGGCGAGTTTCCCGGCGGCTGGGTGCTCGACCTGTGCGCCGGCACCCTGCCGCTGTCGCTGGAGCTGACCCGGCAGGCGCCGCACCGCAAGGTGCTGGCCGTGGACTTCTGCGAGGACATGCTCCGCGCCGGGGTGCGCGCCCTGCCCGATGACGGCCGCCGCGAGCGCATCTTCCCGGTGTGCGGCGACGGCGAGGTCATCCCCGCGCCCACGGCCTCGTTCTGGGGCTGCACCGTGGCCTTTGGCGTGCGCAACCTCTCCCGCACCCTGGAGGGACTGCGCGAGATGCACCGCATCCTCCGCCCCGGCGGCCGGCTGCTCATCCTCGAGTTCTCCCGGCCCACCAACCCGGTGATCAAGCCGGTGTACACTTTTTACCTGAACCGGGTGCTGCCGGCCGTGGCCGGGCTCATCTCCGGCGACCGCGAGGCCTACCAGTACCTGGCCTCGTCCATCGCTGCCTTCTACGAGCCGGCCGACCTGATGGCCCTGATGCGTGAGGCCGGGTTCGCCACGGTGTCACGCCTGCCGCTCACCTTTGGCATTGTTTCCGTGTACATGGGGGTCAAGGACTGAGATGGAACGCCGTCGACCAAGGTTCCGCCGCGGCCGGGAGGTGTGAGCATGTGGCGCAAACTGGCCATCCTGCTGGAGATGATCAAGTTCCAGCACACCGTGTTCGCCATGCCCTTCGCGCTCATGGGCGCCTTTCTCGCGGCCCGCGGCCTGCCGGGTGTGCGCGTGTTCTTCTGGGTGATTCTGGCCATGGTGGGCGCGCGCACCTGCGCCATGACCTTCAACCGCATCGTGGACCGCCGCTTCGACGCGGCCAACCCGCGCACCGCGGGGAGGGCCCTGCCCGCCGGCGCGGTCAGCCTGACCGAGTCCTGGCTGATGGTGGCGGCCAGCGGCGCCCTGTTTTTCCTCGCCTGCGCCATGCTCAACCGCACCGCGCTGCTGATCGCGCCCTTTGCCCTGGGCCTGACCCTGGTCTACTCGCTCACCAAGCGGTTCACCTGGCTCTGCCACGTGGTGCTCGGCCTGGCGCTGGCCTGCTCGCCGCTGGGCGGCTGGGTGGCGGTGGCGGACGGGGTGAACGGCTACCCCTGGGTCCTGTCCGTGGGCGTGCTCCTCTGGGTGGCCGGGTTCGACTGCATCTACGCCTGCCTGGACGCGGACTTCGACCGCGAGGCCGGGCTCCACTCCATGCCCTCGATCTTCGGCCGTGCCGCCAGCTTCCGTATCGCGGTGGTCTTCCACCTGCTCGCCTTTGGCCTGTTCACCCTCACCGGTGTGCAGATGGGGCTCAATTTCTGGTACTATGCCGGCATCGTCATCACCGGTGCAGCGCTCTTCTACCAGCACCTGATCGTCAATCCGCGCGACCTGTCGCGCATCCGGATGTCGTTTTTTTCCATGAACGGTCTCATCGCCCTCACCCTCTTTGTCGCCACCTGCCTGAGCCTGGCGACCGGTCACTGACATGCGCCCCTGCCGCTTCCTGCTGCCCCTTTTGCTGCTGACGCTGCTCCTTGGCCAGGCGCCGGGGCTCTTTGCCGAGGTGCTGGAGACACGGCCCGACCAGCTGGACCAGGCGGCGCTGGCGCGGATCTTCTCCGGCGGCGAGCGGATGCGCTACGCGGTCTCGTGGAGCGGCGGGGTGAAGATCGGCGACATCGACATGGCCATCAAGCGCGACACCGGCCGGCGCGACTCGTTCACCATCACCGCCCGGGTGCAGGACTACGGCCCGCTGCGGCTCGTCTACCCGGTGGACGACACCTTCAGCTGTTCGGTGAGCGGCCCCCTGCGCCTGCCCTTTCGCTACGAGGTGGTGCAGCGCGAGGGACACGGCGGCCGGGTGACGAAACGGCTCACCTGGTACGACCAGAAGCTGAAGTATGTGCGCTACCAGAAGAACGACGGGCCGTTCGAGCGGTTCGACCTGGACGGCACGGTGTACAACGAGTTCGCCTCGTTCGTCATCACCCGGGCCCTGCGGTTCACGGAAGGGGAGGATGTCGTGGTACCCACCTTTGCCGACAGGAAACGGCACGAGGTGCGGGTTTCACTGCTCGGGCGGGAAAAATTGAACACCCTGTTTGGCGAGATGGAAACCCTCAAGGTCCAGCCGAGGATGCACTTCAAGGGGTTGTACGACAAGGACGGCGACACGGTGCTGTGGATCACCGACGACCAGTGCCGGGTGCCGGTGGAGATCCGCTCGCGGATCGTGGTCGGTTCGCTGGTGGCGACCCTGGTGGAGTACGAAAACCCGGCCTGCCCGGAACTGCGGCAGCGACCGGCGCCCTGAGCGCCGGCCCTGCCGCGGGGCAATCCGGGGTGCGCGGGATCAGCCGAGCCTGACCTCGATCCGGCGCGGCTGCGCCGGCGAGGCCTTGGGCAGGCGGACGCGGAGCACGCCGTCGGCGAGCGAGGCCTCGATCCGGTCCTGGTCGATGGTCTCGGCCACGGTGAAGCGGCGCAGGTAGTGGCCGCTCTCGTACTCCTCGAGGATCACCCGACCGGTCTGCGCGGGCAGGGTCCGCCGGCCCTGGATGGTGAGGATGTTGTCCTCGAGCGAAAGGTCGATTCCCTCCGCGGTCACGCCGGGCAGGTCGGCGATCACGGTCACCTCCTCCTCGGACTCGAAGATGTCCACGTGCGGGGCGAAGAAGGTCTCGCCCTTGGTGGTCTCACCGGCTGGGTTGGCCGCCTTTTTTTCCTGGACCTTCAGTTCGTTGTCGCTCATGGCTCATCCCTCCTGGGCTGCGGTCACAATGATCTGGCGAGGGGTGGCGGCGGAGGCCTTCTTCAGGGTAACGGTGAGGATGCCGTTCACCAAACGCGCGCTCACCTGTTCCGGGTCCACCTTGACCGGCAGGGCCACGGCCCGGCTGAAGCTGCCGGCCTCGATCTCGCGGCGGTGGTAGCTGAGGTTGGCCTGGCCCTGGCGGGTGTCGCGCTTGCCCTGGAGGCTCAGGGTCTCGCCCTCGATGGCCAGCTCCAGGTCCTCCACCCGCACGCCGGGCAGCTCGGCCGTGACCACCAGCCGGTCCGGCTCCTCGTAGATGTTGAGCGCCGGATAGACGTTGGCCCGGGCCGCCGGCTTGCCCTTGTCGGCGTAGGACCGGGAGAGTTCGTCGAGCCCCTGGCGGATCCTTTCGAACTCGGCCCACGGGTTGCGGAAGGTCGGGCGGTCTGCGAAACGTATGAAAGCCATGCTGTGCCTCCTCGTTGAGGGTGGGGGGTTGGGTCACAGCGAAAAGATTAAGCCGCCGGGGCAGCTTGTCAAGCGCACCGCTCCCCCCGGCGCCGACCGCCGCTGCGCAAGCCGGCGGTCGTCACCTGCACCTTCATCACCAACTTTGGAGAACCATCCATGCCAGAAGCTGTGATCACCACTGACTGCCCCAACCTGACCCTGCTGCACCGCGGCAAGGTGCGGGACATGTACGAAATCCCCGGCCACGGGGACAAACTGCTGATGGTCGCCACGGACCGCATCTCGGCCTACGACGTGGTCATGGCCGACCCGGTGCCGGGCAAGGGCAAAATCCTCACCGAGATCTCCCTGTTCTGGTTCAAACTGCTCGGCGACATCGTGCCCAACCACCTGATCAGTGCCGATGTCGACGAATTCCCGGAGGTCTGCCGCGAATACCGCGACCAGTTGGCGGGCCGCTCCATGCTCGTGCGCCGGACCAGGGTGGTGCCGGTGGAGTGCATCGTCCGCGGCTACCTGAGCGGTTCGTTCTGGAGTGCGTACAAGAAGGATACCACGGTGTGCGGCTTTGCCCTGCCCACTGGCATGCGCGAGTCGGACAAATTCCCCCAGCCGCTGTTCACGCCGTCGACCAAGGCGGAACAGGGGCTGCACGACGAGAATATCTCGGTGGAACGGATGCGGGAGATGGTCGGCAGGGAACTCACCGACCAGATGGCGAAAACAAGCGTGGAGTTGTACCAGCGGGCCGCGGACTACGCCCGCACCCGGGGGATCATCATCGCGGACACCAAGTTCGAGATGGGATTGGACGGCGACCAGCTGCTGCTCATCGACGAGGTGCTCACCCCGGATTCGTCGCGCTTCTGGCCGCTCGACCAGTACGCGCCCGGTCGCGGCCAGCCGAGCTACGACAAGCAGTTCCTGCGCGACTACCTGAGCACCCTGGACTGGAACAAGCAGCCGCCGCCCCCGCCCCTGCCGGCGGAGATCCTGAGCAAGACCAGGGACCGCTACCAGGAGGCCCTGCGCCTGCTCACCCGCTGAACCCGTCCCCGCTGTTCTGCCCTGTCCCGTCTGCCGGGGACAGGGCTGCCACCCGCAGGGTCGTCCCGGCGAAGACCACCAGGTCGCCGGGACGACACTTGCGCCGCCGCCGCGTTTCCACCTCGCCGTTCACCCGCACCAGCCCCTGATCGATCAGAACACGGGCCTCGCCGCCGCTGGCCGCGAGATTTTCCCGTTTGAGCAGCTTGTCCAGCTCGATGTAGTCGGTGCTGATGGCGGCAGGCCGCGATGCGGCAGGGTCGGCGGGCACGGGGCACTCTCAGACGGCGCGAAAGTCGATGAGGACCGTGTCCCGGGAGGGCGTGAACCGGCGGTAGGCGGTCTGCGACTTGTCGAGCATGATCTTGGCGGCGCGGACCGAGTCGGTATCCTTGTACTTGTCGGAGAGGTAGATGATCTCGTTGATGCCCGCCTGGATGATCACCTTGGTGCATTCGTTGCACGGGAACAGGGCCACGTAGATGCGGCAGCGGCGCAGGTCGAAGGTGATGGAGTTGAGCACCGCGTTCAGCTCCGCGTGGCAGACGTAGGGGTACTTGGTGTCCAGCCAGTCGCCCTCGCGCGCCCAGGGCAGGACGTCGTCCGAGCAGCCCCAGGGAAAGCCGTTGTAGCCCACGCCGACGATCTTGTTCTGGTCGTTGGCCACGCAGGCCCCGACCTGGGTGTTCGGGTCCTTGGACCGCTGGCCGGAGAGCAGGGCCACGGCCATGAAGTACTCGTCCCAGCTCAGGTAGTTCGTGCGCTTGCCGACCATGGCCGCTCCGCTCAGTTGCCCGCCTGTTCGGCCTGCTGCGCCTTGAACCGCCGTCGCCGCTCGCGCCAGTCGGGTGCGGTGCCGGCCGCCTTCTGCACGAACCCGGCGATGGCCTGGAAATAGAGCCGGCCGGCCACGGCGATGAGGGTGTTGTGGTCGGCGCCGGGCACTACCTGCAACTCCCTGTTTTTGGCGCCGCTGCGCGCGGCCAGGGTCTCGGCCTGCCACAGGGGGATCAGCTGGTCACGCTGGCCATGAAGGATGTAGGTGGGCTTGGTGAACCGCTCGATCTTGCTGGCATTGGCAAAGGTCATCTCCTCGGTGATGCCCAGCCGTTCGAGATCGATGCCCAGGGTCCGGCCCAGCGGCAGGGTCTGGGCAAAGCCGGACTCGATGATCAGGCCGGTGAGGTCGTCGCTGTGCTCCACCGCCACCTCGATGGCGCAGGCGCTGCCCAGGGAGCGGCCCATGACGAACAGCGGCCCGGTGTAGCCGTTGGCGGCGAGCCAGTCCTTCAACTGCACGAACACGGCACGGCTGTCCGCGAGCAGGGTGCTGGTCAGCGGCCGGCCGGTGGACCAGCCGTAGCCGCGGTAGTCGGTGACCAGGAAGTTCACCCCCTCCTGCGCGTAGAAGGGGCCGATGTCGTCGTAGTCGGGCACGGTTTCGGCATTGCCGTGGAAGAAAATGAGGGTGGGCGCGGCCGGGCTGCTGGTGAACAGCCGGCAGCCGAGGCTTATGCCCTCGGCCACGGTCACGTCGATGTCGACCGCGCCCTCGGGTGCGGGCACCCGGCCGGTTCTGATCGGATGAAAGAGAACCTCGACGATTTCCGGTCGATCCAGGGTGTTCACTTCGCTCACAACAGTCTCCAATTGGTTAGGCTCATCACTGCAGGCCGGCAGGGCCGCGATCAGGGCGATCAGGCCGAGGGTCAGGAAAAATGCGACAATGCGGCCGGTACTCAATGCCACTGGCTTGTCCATGCGCCCCTCCCCTGCGGCCGGTCATCGGCCAGCCACTCTACCTGACATCGCCCCTGCTGGCAAACCCATTGCGCCGGCGCAGGGTTCAGGCCAGCTTGTTCTCCACGCTCCGCACCTTGTCGGCCATGGTCTGGGCCCGGTCGATGCGCGTGCCGAGCTTGATGGTGGTGGTGATGCGCGGCGCGCCCATCTCGTGGATGCTCTCGTGGCAGCGCTTGATCGCGGCCATGACCGCGTCCCACTCGCCCTCGATGTTGGTGCCGTAGGCGTGCAGCTGGTTCTTCAGACCGGCCGCATCGAGCACCCGCTGGCACTCGGCCACGTACGCGGACACGCTCACGCCCACGCCCAGGGGCACCACGCACAGATCGACAATCACCTGCATCCTCTCCTCCCTGCCCGGAACGTGCCGGGCGGTTCATGGTTGTTCAGCGCGAACCCGGCTCACATCCGGTCGCGGTAGCGCAGCGCCATATCCCGGTAGTGGTCGATGCGCCGGTCGCGCAGAAAGGGCCACATCCGCCGCACCCGTTCGCTGCGGTCGGGGTCCAGTTCGACCACCAGCACCTCCTCGTCCGTCTCGCCGGCCATGGCGAGCAGTTCACCCTGGCAGCCGGCGACAAAGCTGCTCCCCCAGAATTCTGCACCCGCGCCCACGCCGGAGGGATCGGGTTCATAGCCCACCCGGTTGACGCTCACCACCGGCACACCGTTGGCCACCGCATGGCCGCGCTGCACCGTGATCCAGGCCTCGCGCTGGCGGGCCCGCTCGTCGGCCGGGTCGTTCGGGTCATAGCCGATGGCCGTGGGGTAGATGAGCAGCTCGGCCCCGGCC
>JAGODN010000124.1 GCA_017998195.1 Desulfobulbus sp.
CGGCGAGCAGCGGGCCGGCCGCGGTGCCGGCGTTGCCGGCCACCGGGAAAATCGCCTGGGCCAATCCGGAGCGGCCGGCCGAGGCCATCCGCGCCACCCGCGACGACTCGGGGTGGAACACCGACGAGCCGGTGCCGACCAGGGCCACGGCCACGAGCAGGGTGGCAAAGCTCGGCGCCACCGACAGGAACAGCAGCCCCGCCAGGGTGGAGCCCATGCCCATGGCCAGGCTGAACGGCAGCGGGTGGCGGTCGGTGTACAAGCCCACCGCCGGCTGGAGCAGCGAGGCGGACAGCTGGAAGGTGAGGGTGATCAGGCCGACCTGGGTGAAGCTGAGCTGGAACCCGTCCTTGAGCAGCGGGTAGAGCGCCGGGATCAGCGACTGCAGCAGGTCGTTGAGGAAGTGGGAAAAACTGATCGCCGCCAGCACCTTGAGCGCGATGCGCTCCGGCCTGGCGGCGGACTGGTCTGTGTCCATGGATCCTTCCTGCGGCCGGCCGCCATGGCGGCGCCGGGCCCTGGTTCAGCGGGTGTAGACGCCCGAGGGCACGAGGTCGCCCTGGGGGGTGTCGTTGAAGTACATCCAGGCAATGACCGTGCTGTGGTCCTGGTCGAGCACCACCTCCACCTGTTCGCGGCAGTTCCACACCGGGTTGCCCTCGAACAGGTCGAGCATCTCGAGCACCGACGAGTGCACCCGGTAGAGTTCACCGTGGATGGGGCTGATGGCCTCGGCCTTGGTGACGTAGGGGACGATCTGCTTGTACATGGCGAACCGCTGGACGGTGCGGCCGGTGCCGACGAAGTACGATCCGTCGATCAGGTTGTGGTTGTCAAAGCCGTGTTTCAGGGTGCCGTAGACAAAGAGCAGGTGATACATGCCGACTCCATCGGAAAAGAGGGGGCCGGACTCCTGTCCCGGCCCCGGGACGGCGCGCCCGCCTGGCGGCGGTTGCCCGTGCTCCAGCCATAGCACGGCCTTGGTTCTTTTTCAGCAGGAAAAAGCGATCGGCCGTCCCGGTCCCCGACCGCTACCGACCGGGCGGACTAGAACTGGCAGCCGAGACTGAGGGCCACCAGGTGGATCTCCGACTGGTAGAGGCCATTGGCCGCGTTCGCTTCGGTGAGCCCGCCGTGCAGGGGATCGACACCGACCGCGTTGGCCTTGATGCGGTCCGTGTAGTGCTGGAAGCCGTAGCTGAGCGACACCGTGGCCGCGCCGAGTTGCAGGTCCGCGCCAACGGTCCACAGGTGGGTGTCCGCGTCCGGGATGGCCGGCTCGAAGGTGCTGTCCGGCACCGGGGTGTTGCCGTACTTGTACCCGGCGAGCAGAGCGACCCGGTCGCTGAGTGCGTAGCGGCCGCCGATGCTGTACGACCAGGTGTCGTCCCAGTCGCGCGCGACCAGATCCTCGCCGGCGCCGGCCACCGGCTGGTCCAGGCCGATGCGCAGTTCTTCGAAGGCGGACCAGCCCTCCCAATGGGCGCCGATCTCCACCACCAGCTCCTCGATCGGCTGCCAGGCAAGCCCCAGGCTGAGCTGCTCGGGCAGGCTCAGGTCGGCGCGACCGCCGGTCGCCGGGAACAGGGCGGCCGCATTGCCGGGCACGCCGCTGAAACGGGCCCGGCCGTCTACGCTGAGGTCGATCTCGCTGCGCCAGCTGAGGCCGAAGTCGAGCCGGTCGGTGAGTTGCAGGGCGAGCCCGAGGTTCCAGCCGAGTCCGGTGTCGTCGCCGCTGAACTCCTGGCTCCCTTCGATCCCGGCCAGGCCGAGCGGGGCCAGGTCGATTTGCCGGCGCAGGGTGGCGTCGAACAGGGCCAGGTCCAGGCCGGCGGCCACGGACAAGCGCGGCAGGGGCCGCCAGGCAAGGGCCGGGTTGAGGGTGTAGGTGGTCATCTCGGTTTGCGTGGCCAGGAAGCGGCCCTCCCACTGCTCCGGCCAGTCCGAGGCCAGGCCGAAGGGAAAGAACAGGCCGATGCCAGCGGCCAGGTCGTCCCTGATCCGGTGCGAGAGGTAGAAACTGGCCGGCGTCTTGGTCTCGTCGCGCATCTCGTGGCTGTCGCCGTCGCCCTGGCTTTGGAAGCGGCGGTCAAAGGCGAGCACCGTCATTCCGGCCTCCACCCGGGTACCGTCCAGGGTGGTGAGCAGGGCCGGGTTGTAGAACAGGGTCGAAGGACCGGTGGTGTGCGCGGTCACGGTGGCGGCCTGGCCAAAGGCCGAGGCCCCCTGGGTGAACAGGCCGTAGCCCGAGGCCAGGGCCTGGCCGGCCGGAACGAGGGCGAGCGCGCACGCGAACGGCACCGCCACGCGGCGGCGAAAGAGCGGGAATGGGGAAAACACGGGCACAACCTCCAGAGATGGATGGGCGGCGGCTGAGTCGAAAAGGGTTGCGACACAGCCTTTCCAAGGATTGTAGCACCGGCGCGGCCGGTCCCCAAAACCTTTCTCGGGAAAGTGGGCTGGGTGGGGCGGGGTGGGCGCTCACTCCGAGCGCAGCGCCTCCAGCGGGTCGAGGCGGGCGGCCTGGCGGGCGGGCAGGGCCGAGGCGAGGATGCCGATGGTCATGGCCAGCAGTTCGGCCAGCACCACGAAGCTCCAGGGGGTGTGCACCGGCAGGAGCGGCACGAAGAAGTGGATGAGCACGGCCCCGCCCAGGCCCACGACCAGTCCGGCCGCCCCGCCCAGCCCGGCGAGCAGGGTGCCCTCGAGCAGGAACAGGCTGAGCACCCGGCCGCGGGTCGCGCCCAGGGCGCGCAGCAGGCCGATCTCAGCGGTGCGCTCGCGCACGGCGATGGTCATCACCGTGAAGATGCCCACACTGCCCACCAAAAGGGAAATGCCGCCCAGCGCGCCGACCGCGGCGGTGAGCATGCCGAGCACCGAGTCGAGCACCTCGAGCATCTGCTCCTGGGTGGTGATGGTGAAGTCCTCCTGGCCGTGGCGGGCGAGCAAGGTGCGGCGGATGGCCGCGGCCATCTCGTTCGCGTCCGCGCCCTCGCGGTAGAGCACGTCGATCTCCATCAGCCCCTCGCGGTTGAACAGGTCGAGCGCGCGCACCGCCGGCAGGTAGACGGTGTCGTCCATGTCAAAGCCGAGGATCTGGCCCTTGGACTCCATCACCCCGATCACCCGCAGGGGCAGGTTGCCGATCTGCACCCGCTCGCCCAGGGGGTTGCGGCCCGGGAACAGTTCCTGCCGCACCCTGCTGCCGAGCACCACGTAAGGCCGGGCGGTGCGCGGGTCGTCCGGCGGCAGGAAGCGGCCGCTCTGCACGCGCAGGCGGAAGGCCCGGTCCATCTCCGCGCCCACGCCGTAGACCGTGATCCGCCGGGTGCGGTTGCCTGCCTTGACCTCGGCGTTGCCCTGGACCACCGGCACCACCGCCTCCACCCCGGGCAGGCGGCGCAGGGACTCGCCGTCCTCGATGGTGAGCAGCCGCTCCGAACCGATCACCCCGAGCGAGGTGCCGAAGGTGGTCACCTTGCCCGGGCTGATGCTGACCAGGTTGGTGCCGAACTGGGTGAACTCGGCGAGCACGAACCGCTGCAGCCCCTCGCCCATGGAGGTGAGCAGGATCACCGCGGCGATGCCCACGGCGATGCCCAGGCCGGTGAGCACGCTGTGCAGCCGCTTGGCGCGGATCGAGCCGGTGACGAAACGGGCCTGGTCAAGGGCGTCCATGGCGGTTCAGCGCCGGGCCAGGGCCTGGATGGGATCGAGCCGGGCCGCCCGCCGGGCGGGCAGCAGGGAGAAGACGAACCCGGTGGCGAGCGCCGTGCCCAGGGCCGCGACCATGGCCCAGGAGGGCGGACCGGCGCTCAGCTCCGGGTAGAGGCTTCGGGCCAGGCGGGAGCCGGCCAGGCCGATCGCCAGGCCGAGCAGCCCGCCCACGGCGGAAAGGAGCAGGGCCTCGGTGACCAGCAGGACCATGATTTGGCGGCGGCTCGCGCCGATCGCCTTGCACAGGCCGATCTCCGCGGTGCGCTGGGCCACGGCCATGAGCATCACGTTCATGATGAGGATGCCGGCCACCACCAGGCTGATGGCGGCGATCCCGGCCACACTCAAGGTGAGCGCCCCGAGGATGCGCTCGAAGGTGGCCAGCACCGAGTCCTGGGTGACGATGGTGATATCCTCCTCGCCGTAGTGGCGGCCGGCGATGGTGTCCAGGATGAACTGCTTGAGCCGGGGGATGGACTCCGGGTCGCGAGCCTCGACCAGGATGCGGAACAGCCCCTCGGTGTTGAGCAGCATCTGGGCGAAGGCCACCGGCACCACCACCAGTTCCTCGGTGTCGTGACCCAGCGACCGGCCCTGGGAGGCGAGCACGCCGATCACCCGGCAGCGGAACCCGCCCAGCCGCACCATCTCGCCCAGCGGGTTCTGCCGGCCGAACAGCTCGCGGCTGATGGTGGCGCCGAGCACGCATACCGGCCGGGCGATCTCCATGTCCTCCTCGGGCAGGAACGAGCCGCGGGCCATTTCCAGGTGGTGGATGGGCAGAAGGGCGGCGGTGGAGCCGAGCAGCGGCGCCTGCCGTTCGCGGCCCCGGTAGGCGACCGCGATCTCGCCCAGGTTGAAGGGCGCCATCCGCCGCAGGGCGTCGCCGCGCAGCAGCGAGCGGGCATCGTCCAGGGTGAGGTCGCGCGGGGTCTCGCCCACCAGGGTGGAAGCGGTCCCGCCCGCGGTCTCGGCCCGGCCCGGGACCACGATCACCAGGTTGGTGCCGAGCGAGCTGAACTGGTCGACCACGTAGTGACGGGCGCCGTTGCCGATGGCGGTGAGCACCACCACCGCGGCCACGCCGATGCTCATGGCGAGCAGCATGAGCAGGGTGCGCACCCGGCTGAAGGCCAGGCTGGCGAGAGCGAAGCTGATGGCGTCGCGGGCGCGCACAGCTCAGGCCCCGCGTTCGTCGGCGGCGATACGGCCGTCGACCACGCGGATGCGGCGGCCGGCGCGCCCGCCGATCTCCGGATCGTGGGTGACCAGCACCAGGGTCAGGCCGGAGCGGTTGAGCTGCTCCATCAGTTCGATGATCTCGTGGCCGGCGGCGCGGTCGAGGTTGCCGGTCGGTTCGTCGGCGAGCAGCACGGCCGGTTCGTTGATCACCGCCCGGGCGATGGCCACCCGCTGGCGCTGGCCGCCGGAGAGTTCGTCCGGCCGGTGATGCTGGCGGCTGGCGAGGCCGAAGGATTCGAGCAGCCGGCTGCTGCGCTCGGCCCGCTCGCGGCCGGGCACGCCGGCCAGCAGCAGCGGCAGCTCGATGTTCTGGCGGGCGGTGAGTCGGGGGATGAGGTGGAAGAACTGGAAGATGAAGCCGATCTTGCGGCTGCGCACCGCGGCCAGGCGGTGGTCGGGCAGGCGGGTGACATCCTCGCCGTCGAGCAGGTAGGTGCCGCTGGTGGGCGTGTCGAGCAGGCCGATGATGTTGAGCAGGGTGGACTTGCCCGAGCCGGACGGCCCCATGATCGACAGGTATTCGCCGGGTTCGATGGTCAGCGACACCCGGTCCATGGCCCGCACCTCCTGGCCGCCCACGGTGAACAGCCGGCTCACCTCGCGCAGTTCGATCATGGCCCGGCCGGGGCGACCTCGGCCTCGGCCGGCACGCCCTCGGCCAGTCCCTGGCGGTCCACCGAGGTGACCACCCGGTCCCCGGGGGTGAGCCCGCTGCGCACCTCGGTGAACTTCCAGTTGGCGAGCCCGACCTCGATCGTGCGCCGCTCCAGCCGGCCGGTGGCCGGGTCCAGGAGCCACACCGCGCCGCCCTCGAGCACCGCCTCGGTGGGCACGCGCAGCACCTCGGCGCGGCTGTCGAGCACGATCTCCACGTCGGCGCTGTAGCCGGCGAGCAGGGTGGCGTCGGCCGGCGGGGTGATGAAGTCGGCCTCGATCTCCACGGTGCGCGCCTGTTTGGCCACCTCGAGCACGTAGGGCGAGATGGAGCGCACCCGGCCCGGGAAACTCCTGCGGGGGAAGGCGTCCAGGCCGATGCGCACCGCCATGCCCGTCCGGATCTGGGCCGCGTCGATCTCGTCGATGGGCGCGGCCACGTACAGGTCGACCATGCTGATCAGGTCCACCACCGGCAGGGTGGCGATGCCCGGCGGCGACGGGGTGACGTATTCCCCCACCTCGCCGTTCACCTCGGCGACAATGCCGTCAAACGGCGCAACAAGGATGGTGCGCTCGACCATGGCCGCGGCCGCGGCCACCCGGGCCGCGCTCACCCCGCGCCTCGCCTCGGCCGCCTCGCAGGCCGCCCGCCTGGCCCGGGCCGCGGACACGGCCTCGTCCTGGGCCGCCTCGGAGGTGGTGCGGGTGCGGCGCAGTTCGGTCAGCCGGTCGGCCTGGCGCCGGGCGTGGTCGGCGAGCAGACAGGTTTCACGGGCCACGGCCGCGGCCGCCTCGGCCTCGCTCCGGGCCAGGTCCAACTCGGCCTGCAGATCCTTGTTCCACAGGGTGAGCAGCACCTGGCCGGCCTTGACCGTGTCCGACTTGTGCACGTGCAGGGTGGCGATCTGACCGCCGATGGTCGGGGCCAGCTTGGCCCGCTGCCGCGCCTTGACCGAGCCGGCGCGGGTATTGGCCACGGTGGCCTCCACCGCGCCCTTCTCGACCGCCTGCACCGCCACCCGCACCGGCTTGTCGCGACCGAGCAGAAGATAGCCGGCCGCGAGAGCGGCAAGCAGCAGGGGGATGAGGAGGAGGGCGGTTTTTTTCACGGCGGATCCTTTGGCAGCTGTTCACAAACAGTGTGGGGCATCGGCAAGGGGCGGCTCGCGTTTTCAGGTCAATGGCTGCGCGGGGATCAGTTCACCCGGGAGAGGGGCTGCACCTCCCTGTCCAGTCTGTCCGCCAGGGCTTCCAGCGCTGTTTCCATGTCATACTGCGACTGCAGGTTCAGCCAGAACTGCGCCTCCATGTTGAAATACCGACCGAGCCGAAGCGCGGTGTCGGCGGTGATGCCCCGGCGGCCGTGGACAATTTCGTTGATGCGTCGAGGCGTGACGCTGATGTCTTTTGCCAGCCGGTACTGACTGACACCCAGTGGTTCAAGAAACTCGGCAACCAGGATTTCTCCGGGATGAATTGGGGGAAAGTCTCGTTTGGACATGTTGGCCTCTCTCAATGATAATCCACGATGGCAACATCATGGGCATCGCTGCCTTGCCAGGAGAAGCAGATGCGCCACTGCTTGTTGATGCGGATGCTGTACTGGCCTTGCCGATCACCGGCGAGCGCTTCCAGGTGATTTGAGGG
>JAGODN010000125.1 GCA_017998195.1 Desulfobulbus sp.
CTGGGCTTCCGGCTGGCCATGAGCCGCAACCGGGCCATGGCCCCCGCACGCGGGGCCTACATCATGCTCATCGACGGCGACATCGTCGTTGATCGCCGTTTTGTCGAGGATCACCGCGACTTCGCCCGGATGGGCCACTTCGTCCAGGGCACCCGGGTGCTGCTCGGCCCGGAACTCACCGAGCGGGTGCTGACCAGCGGCGAACTGCGCTGGCCGCTTTTGGCCCGCGGGGTGGAGAACCGCAAGAACTGCGTGCGCTCGCTCCTGCTGGCGCGGCTGTTCTCCTTCCGCAGCCGGCGACTGCCCGGAGTGAAGACCTGCAACTTCGCCTTCTGGAGGGAGGACGCGCTGGCCATCAACGGCTTTAACGAGGAGTTCGTCGGCTGGGGACGGGAGGACTCGGAATTCACCGCCCGGCTGCTCAACACCGGCGTGCGCCGGCAGAACCTGAAGTTCTGCGCACTCGGCTACCATCTCCACCACTCGATGAACGAGCGGGACCGGCTGGTCATCAACGATTCGATCCTCAGGCGGACCATCGACGAGAAGCTCCGCCGGTGCGAGCGGGGGGTGGATCAGTACCTGGGATGAGGCCGGCTCAGCGATGCAGCTGCGGCGAGGGGGGCGGGTTCCAGTCGGACTGGAGTTCGTGGAGTTTGGCGTACTTGTAGAAGGTGCCCTCGAAGTTGCCGAGAGCGATGACAAAGCCGGGCCAGCCGTCGAGGAAGCCCCGCTTGAGCAGGTACATGTGCACAAAGGACCAGAGGCCGTGCAGCAGGGCGGTGGTCATGGAGCCGGTGCGGCCGCGCTGGGCGAGCTTGCGGGCGCCGAGCGAGGAGTACTTGTTGGCCTTGTGCACCACCTCCTCCAGGTTCCTGAACGGGAACTGCCAGATGGGCTGGCGCAGGTAGGCCACCGGTCGGTCGCTGACGATCCGGTACTCCTCGTGCACCGGGTCGTCGTCCTTGAAGACGAGCGCGCCCTTGCGGAACAGCTGCGGCTGGCGATAGTCCGGGTAGAAACCCGAGTGGCGCATCCAGCGGCCCATGAAGAAGTTGCGGCGGGGGATGTAGTAGGCGTCGGCCCGCGGGTCGGCGAGGCAGGCGAGGATCTCGTCGCGCGCCTCCGGGGTGCAGCGCTCGTCCGCGTCCAGGGAGAAGATCCAGTCGTGGGTGCAGGCGGCCATGGCCCGGTTGCGCAGGTCGCCGAAGCCGCGGAAATCGATTTGCACCACCCGCGCCCCCAGTTCCCCGGCAATGGCCGCGGTGTTGTCCTGGCTGTGCGAGTCGGCGAGCACGATCTCGTCCGCCCACAGCACCGAATGGATCGCGTCGCGGATCTTTTCCGCCTCGTTGTAGGCGATGATGTAGACCGAGACCCTGTTCATGCCTGGCGGATCACCTGGGGCGGACGGGCCTTGGCCGCGCCGGCGAGTTGGACGACGATGCGGTCGGTCTTGTGCAGCCGCTCGACCAGAGTGCGGAACAGGTGGCGGGAGACGTCCGGGTACTTCTCGATCAGCTCGGCGAGCTTCTCGCCGGGATACCGCTTGACCGTGCAGCGGCCGGCGGCGATCACCGAGGCCGAGCGCGGCTCGTCGAGGATGGCCGCCATCTCGCCGAAGTACTCACCCGGCTCGGTGATCTCGGCGATCTTCTTACCGGAGCGGAGCACCGCCACCTTGCCGCGCACCAGCTTGAAGAAGTCCCGATCCTTGTTGCCTTCCTGGATGATGATGTCCAGATCCTCGTACTCCTCCACGTCCGGGTTGACCAGGTAGGCGGGCAGGCTCTCCTCGTGGGCCACGGTCCGCCGGAGCACCTCCTCCACACTGGTCACGCCCTCGCGCGCCTTCTGCAGCCCGGCCTCGCGCAGGGTGTACATACCCTCCTGGACAGCGACCTTGCGCAGCTGCTCCTCGCTGACCTCGGCCTGGATGGCCTTGGCCACCTCCTCGGTCACCTCCATCAGCTCGAAGAAGCCGACCCGTCCCTTGTAGCCGAGACCGTTGCATTCCGGGCAGCCCCTGGCCTTGTAGAGGTGCAGGCTGTCCAGTTCGCTCTCGCGGAAGCCGGCACCGAGCAGGAACGGGCGGTCGTACTGGGCCGGGGTCTTGCACTTGGTGCAGAGCCGGCGGGCGAGCCGCTGGGACAGGACCATGGTCAGGGACGAGGCGAGGATGTAGGCCGGGATGCCGATGTCCACCATGCGGCTGACCGTGGCCGGCGAGTCGTTGGTGTGCAGGGTGGAGAACACCAGGTGACCGGTCATGGCCGCCTTCATGGCGATCTCGGCGGTCTCGATATCGCGGATCTCGCCCACCATGATGATGTCCGGATCCTGGCGGAGGAAGGCCTTGAGGGCGGCCGCGAAGGTCATGCCCACCTCGGGGTTGACATTCACCTGGTTGATGCCTTTGAAGTTGAACTCCACCGGGTCTTCGGCGGTGAGGATCTTGATGTCCTCCTTGTTGAGCGAGTTGAGCGCCGAATACAGGGTGACCGTCTTGCCCGAGCCGGTGGGGCCGGTGACCAGCAGCAGCCCCTGCGGCCGGCTGAGGCAGCGCCTGAGCGAGGCGAAGGTGTCCGGGGTGAAGCCGAGCTTGGTCAGGTCGACGTTGAGCGATTCCTTGTCGAGGATACGCAGAACGATGCCCTCGCCATGCAGCAGCGGCAGGGTGGACACGCGGAAGTCCACCGCCCGGTTGCGGCCCAGGCGGATCTTGATGCGGCCGTCCTGGGGCACACGGCGCTCGGTGATGTTCAGCCCGGCGAGGATCTTCATGCGCGCGGCCATGGCGTTCTTGATGGTCAGCGGCAGGTTCATGGACTTGAACAGGGAGCCGTCCTTGCGGTAGCGGACCTGCATGGTCTTTTCGAACGGCTCGATGTGGATGTCGCTCACCCCGTCCTGCACCGCCTTGACCAGAATGCCGTTGACCAGCTTGATGATCGGCGCGTCCGAGGCGGAGAACTGCTCGTAGGCGCCCTCGTCGGCGCCGCCGCTCTCGATCTCGAATTCATCGGCCGCGTCCGACACCAGGGCGCCGAAGTCCTCGACCTGGGTGACGGTGGTCTCTTCCTTCTCGGACTCGAAGGTGAAGAAGGAGTGGTACTCCTCGTCGCTGATGCCGTAGTACTTGCGGTAGGCGTCGATGATGTCCTTGGCCGTGGACACGCAGACGGTCAGCTCCCGCTGGACGATGTCCTGCAGCTGCTCGACCTCGAGCGAGTCGGTGGGCTCGCTCATGGTGAGCTGCAGGGTGTTGCCGGCCAGGCGCAGGGGAAAGGCCATGAACTGCCTGGCCGTTTCGTAGGGGAGCAGGGCCAGGGCATCCTGGCTGGGCGGCTCCTGCTCGATGGAGACCATGGTGAAGTTGTGCATCCGGCTGAGGAAGTTGGCGATGGTGTCGCGTTCGATGACACCGCTCTCCAACAGGATGCGCCCGAGTCGCTCGCCGGTCTTCTTCTGGACCGCCTTGGCCTCCTCGAACTGGGTGGCGGTGATGTAGCCCGCCTTGCTGAGCAGTTCCCCGATCTTGAGCTTGCCGGCGCCGGACTGGTCCTTGACGGTCCGTTTGGTGGAGCTTCTTTCTGGCTGCTGTCCGGGTCTGAGTGCCATGGGCGTATCAAAAAGATCGTGGTCGAGGGAATATGTGCGCCCGCGAGGCGCGAGATTTTCGATCAGTGTACTACAAAAAAAAAAGGTGGTCAAAAAAGAACCGGGAAAGACTCCGCACCGCGCCTGTTTCCCGGCGAGCGGCGGGGAGCGGCAGGGCGGGGCTGGCGGGCCGGGCGGCGGGGGTCAGGCGAAGACGGTCGGGTAGCGGCGGCGCAGTTCGGCCTGCAGGGGAATCATCACCTCGCGCATGGACGGTTCGGCCGCCCGCGAGGTGCGCAGAGCGAGGATGTGGCGCCACTCGGCGAGGTTGGCGTAGACGATGATCTCGGTTTTGCAGGAGTTGGGCAGCACGGTGCGCGCCGCCTGGGCCGAGCTGGTTTCCAGGAGGCGCAGGTACTGGCGTTCCATGGCCGCCATGGACTCCTTCCATACCGCGAATTCCGGCGTGCCCTCGGCGAAGAACAGCGGTTTGATGAAGGTGACCTCGTTGCCGAACTTGTCGTCCGCATAGCGGCAGTAGCGCTGGCTTTCCTGGAGGAAGGTGCAGGGCCGGTGGCGGACCAGTTCGTGGGTGACGGCCCGGTTGACGATGAATTTCACCGCCAGGTGGCGGTGCCGGGCGAGGCGGTCGACGGGGAACCGCTCCACCTCGGCGAGCGGCACCTTGGCGACGGTGATGCCATCGGCCGCGGGGGCATCGGCATCGACCGGCAGACCCTCGAAGAAGTACGGGTGGCGAAGGGCGAGGAACCGGGCGATGGCGCGGGAGATGGGGTCGTCCGGGTGCTCGATGAGCATCTCGCGGAAGGCGCGCACCGAGCCGCTGACCAGCAGTCGGTCCGCGGCCGGCCGGTCGATCTGCAGGAACCTGGGCTGGCAGAAAAACAGCGCGCTCACCGCCTCGGGGCCGCAGTCCACCCGCAGGGTGAGTACGCCCATCTCGAGCACCGAGTTGTGGCCGTGTTCGGCCATCTTGCGGACAAAGGGGATGGCCGATTGGGGGTCGATGCGGTGCTCGCTCTTGTAGCAGATGCGGCCGCAGTATTCGATGCGCACCGGCAGGCTCGCCTGGTCGAGGTCGTCGAGGACGCGGAAACTGGGATCGATGATGTGCATGGCGGGACCGGGGCGGGGCAGGGAAAAAGGGCGGCGCCGCCCGGGGAGGACGGCGCCGGCATGGCGGACAATTACTTGTTCTCCTCCCAGAAGGGGCTCAGGGCCCGCAGCTTCTCGATGATCGGCGGCATGTGGGCGAGCACGAAATCGATTTCCTCCTCGGTGTTGTACACCGACAGGCTGAAGCGGATGGAGCCGTGCGCGGCGGTGAACGGCACGCCCATGGCGCGGAGCACGTGGCTCGGCTCGAGTGAGCCCGAGGTGCAGGCCGAGCCTGACGAGGCGCAGATGTTCAGCTGGTTCATGTGCAGCAGGATGGCCTCGCCCTCCACGTACTCGAAGCTGATGTTGGCGGTGTTCGGCAGCCGCAGTTCCTGGTGACCGTTCAGCAGGGCCTTGGGTACGGAGGTGAGCAGCCCGTGTTCGAGCTTGTCGCGCAGGGCGCGCACCCGGGTGTTTTCCTCCTCCATCTTGGCCGCGGCCAGCTCGCAGGCCCGGCCGAGGCCGATGATCGAGGCCACGTTCTCGGTACCGCCGCGCCGGCCGCGTTCCTGGTGGCCGCCGTTCATGAAGGGCACGAACGGCGTGCCCTTGCGCACGTAGAGCACGCCCACGCCCTTGGGGGCATGGAGCTTGTGGCCGGAGAGGCTGAGAAAGTCGATGGCCGAGTCGCGCAGGTTGATCGGGATCTTGCCCACCGCCTGGACCGCGTCGGTGTGGAAGAGGATGCCGCGCTCGCGGGCGATGCGCGCCATCTCCTCCACCGGGAAAATGACCCCGGTCTCGTTGTTGGCCCACATGGCACTGACGATCACCGTCTCGTCGGTGAGGCTGTCGCGGAACCGCTGCACGTCCAGGGTGCCGTCGCTGTGCACGTGCAGCCGGGTGGTGTGATACTTGCGGCCGGTGAACAGCTCCAGGTTGTCGCACAGGTTCTTCACCGCCGGATGCTCCACCCGGGTGGTGACCAGGTGGTTCTTCTCCGGATAGGTCTGCAGGGCGGAGAGGATGGCGGTGGAGTCGCTCTCCGTGCCGCAGCTGGTGAACACGATCTCGCCGGGGTCGGCGCCGAGCAGGGCGGCGACCTGCTCCCTGGCCCGGGCCACGGCCCGGCCCACCTGGCCGCCGAAGGTGTGCATGGAGGAGGGGTTGCCGTAGTAGTCGCTCAGGTAGGGCATCATCGCCTCGAGCACCTCGGGGGCGATCCGGGTGGTGGCGTTGTTGTCCATGTAAATGACCTGGTCGGGCGCAGCCATCAGCGGTCCTCCTCGACGATCAGGGTGTCCACCACCTGTTCGCGCAATTTTTTCTCCACGTATTCCTTGAGGGTGGTGCGCGACGAGTAGCAGTTGGCGCAGGCTCCGCGCAGCGACACGGTGACGAAGTCGCCGTCCACGTCGACCAGCTCGATATCACCGCCGTCCTTCTTCAGGCCCGGCTTGATCTCGCGCTCGATCACCTCCTCGATCTTCTTGATCTTCTCCAGGGTGGTCATGCGCCTGGGGCGGACCGTGCCGGCGGGTACGGCGGTGGCCGTCTCGGAGGATTCCGCCAGCAACTGGCGCAGTTTGCCCTCGCACTTGCCGCAGCCGCCGCCGGCCTTGGTGTAGTTGGTGATCTCTTCCACCGAGGTGAGAGAGTTTTCACGGATGGCGCGGATGATCTCCAGGTCGGTGACGCCGAAACACTCGCACACCACTTCGCCCTGGGCCATGGGCAGGATGGCGCCGGTGTAATCGGCGATGGCCGCCTCCAGGGCCTCGCGGCCCATGACCGAACAGTGCATCTTCTCCTTGGGCAGGCCGCCGAGGGCCTGGGCGATGTCGTCGTTGGTCAGCTTCTTGGCGTCCTCCAGCTTCATGCCCTTGAGCATCTCGGTGAGTACCGAGGAGGAGGCGATGGCCGAGGCGCAGCCGAAGGTCTTGAACTTGGCGTCGGTGATCACCTGGTTCTCGTCCACCTTGATGGTCAGCCGCAGGGCGTCGCCGCAGGCGATGGAGCCGACATTGCCGACGCCGTCCGCCCCCTCGATCTCGCCGACGTTCCTCGGGTTGATGAAATGGTCCTGCACTTTCTCCGTATAATCCCACATGGCCGGTTCTCTGTCCCTGATGAATGGATGGTCCCGAAGGTCGGGCGATGGGCCGGCGCAACCGCCGACAGGTGCAACATTATGGCAGGAGTCCTATTTCGGCAAGCATGGATTTCGCACTTTGCACGAGCATGGGGGTCTCGGCCGCGCTCCGTGCCTCCACGTAAAAGCGGACCTTGGGCTCGGTGCCGGACGGGCGGATCATGATCCACGAGCCGTCGTCGAGGAGCATCTTGCGGCCGTCGATGGTGATCACCTCGGCGATGGTGCGGGTGGCCTCGCCCACGCGCACGGTGCTGCCCGGGCCGTAGGCGGCCAGCCGGTTCAGGGTCTGCAGCAGTTCCGCGCCCTGCTGGCTGACGGTCACGCCGTCGCGGTCCGGGTAGTAATGGCCGAAGCGGTCCTCGATCTCGAGCAGGTAGTCGCCCAGGT
>JAGODN010000126.1 GCA_017998195.1 Desulfobulbus sp.
ACCATTCTCCACGGCGGCTCCCAGGTGGGCTACAACGACCTGCCGGAGAAGTTCCGCAACGGCGCGCCGCCGCCCGCCGACCAGGTCCGGCCCGAGGCGGACGCCGACCCCGCCCGGTCGGAGCAGGATCTGGTTCCTGGCCCGGCCGCGACCGTGCCCGAGGACAACTGGCCGCAGGCGGGTATCGATTTCAACGCCCTGGTCAACGATTTCGAGACCCAGCTGATCGTCCAGGCGCTCAAGCTCACCCAGGGCAACAAAAAAGAGGCGGCCCGCCTGCTCAACCTGAAGCGGACCACCCTCTTGGAAAAAATCAAGAAAAAGGAACTGTTCGCAAGCCTGGGCGAGGAGGAGAACGACTGACGCGGCTCAGGCGGCCAGGTGTTCCGGCGCGGCCGCCATCCGCTGGCGCAGGTCCGCCGCCGTGACCGGGGTGACCAGGATGTCCCTGACTCCGTACTTGACCGCCTGCAGCACCAGCGTCCTGGTCCAGGCCGGGGCGGCCGCCACCAGGGGGGCGCGCAGGCCGGCACTGGCCAGCTTGATGGCCACCCCGAACCCCTGCTCGCTGACCTCGCCCATCACCAGCACCACCATCCGTACCCCGGGCGCCAGCGCCCCCTGCACCGGATCCTTGAAGTGACAGACCCGGCCGGTGCAGCCCATCTCCGCAAGCATCGCCAGGATCCGTTCGCTCTCCCCGCGGTCGTCGCTGAACAGCACCACCTCGACCGCTGGCGGGGGGTCGCTTTCGCAGCCCGGCCCTGACCCTTCCTTTTCCGCCGTCTCCGACGCCGTGACTGTCGCCTCCGGCCCGGCCCCGGTCGACCTTTCCGCTTCCTCCAAGGCCGCATCCGCGCTCAGCTCCGGCAGCTCCACCCCGAGCAGGGAGGCCGGGACAAGCAGCTGCAGCCGGCCCAGGTCGCGGCCGGCAAAACTCACCCGGCCCGCGGCCAGGCAGTAGCCGCTTGCCGGCAGGGTCCGGCGGTCCGGCACCGCCGTCTCCACCGGGCCCCGGTCGAAACCCAGCCGGGCCACCCTGTCCTGCTCCGCGAACACGGCCGTGCACGCGCCGGCAATGACCGTGACCACCTTGGCAAACCCATCGGCCAAGTCCGGGTCCAGCCGGTCCGCACCCATGGCCGCGGCCAGCTCGTGTTCCGGCAGCATGAGCAGGCTGCCGCCGAGCGCGGCCGCGGTCGGCAGGTCGGTGAGCACGCACCCCTCGCCCTCGCCCTCGCCGCGCACCGTGAGCCGGGCCAGCACCTGGAGGCCACCGGCCTGGGCGAGCGCCTCCTGTCGGTCGAGCACCAGTTGTCGCTCCGGGGTGATGCGCAGGCTGCCGCCGAGCAGGTTGCCCACCGCGTCAGCGGTGCGCGCCAGGCAGTCCGCCATCACCCTCCGGGCCAGTCGTTGGTTGTCCGGCCGCTCGGGCGCGTCGACGGCCGCAGGCCAGGCTGCGCCGTCCGCGCGGATCGTGTCCGCATCACCGTCCGGCCGGGCGAACTCCGCATCGCCATCCACCGCCTCGGCCGGGGTCGTCGCCGCACCCGCCGCCACCAGCCCGAAGGGGGCCGCGGGCAGGGCCAGGGTGAAGGCGCCGAAATCGCAGCCCTCGGCCTCCATGGGCAGGCTCAGCACCAGCACCTCGCCCGCGGGCAGGGACGCGGCCGCAACCGGTTCCCCGGCCGGCACCGCCTGCTGCCCGGCGGCCAGGAAGCGCACCTGGCGGGGGAACTGCTCCTTGAACACCGCGCTGAGCGCGCCGCAGACAATGCCCGCCACCTCGGCAAAGGTGTCGGCCGTCTCCTCGGTCCAGGCCTCCGCCTCCACGGCCTGCCGCAGTTCCACCTCGGGCAGCATGACCAGCAGCCCGCCGATGCGGAGGGCATCGCGCAGGCGCAGCAGCAGCAGTCCCATGCCCTCGACCTCGCCATCCAGGCGGACCGGGGCGAACACGCGCCCGCTGCCCACCTCCTCGCTGCCGAGCGCATGGCCGTCGATGAGCCGGAACACGGGCGCACCCAGGTGGAAGGGTTTGCCGATGAGCGCGGCCACCTCCTCCTGGATGCGGTCGCGACAGAGCGAAAGGGTCTGTTCGAGGCGTTCTCTGTGATTCATGACACCGCTCCGGCGGCGGGGAGAAGGGGAACAGCGCGGACCGGCGCCGCCCGGGCGCACTGTCCCTTCATCGGCGCGGCCGGCGAAAAGCTTTAGCGCCCCCGGCCGGCCGCGGTCCGGCTCAGTCCTGCTTGGGGATCTTCAGGGTGATGCGCGTGCCCTTGCCGGGCCGCGAATGGATGTCGATGGTGCCGCGCGCGGGCTGCAGGCTGGCCTTGACCGTGGCCAGGCCGGGCAGCGGGGCGCCGAGGAGGTCCGCCTCAGGCGGATGGAGGAGCAGTCGGGCGATTTCCGTGCTGGTGAGCGCCTCGGCCCGGTCCGGCTCGACCAGGCCGCGGGCCACGGCCCAGCCGATGATCCGGCGGGGGTCCATGCCCCGGCCGTCGTCCTCGACGCTCACCCAGAGCTGGCCGTCGCGGCGCAGGGCGAGCAGGCCGAGCCGGCCGTTGGTTGCCTTGCCGGCCCGTTCCCGGTCAACAGCGGCCTCCAGGCCGTGTTTGACCGCGTTCTGCAGCAGGTGGCCGAGCGGTTCGGCGAGCAGCACCGCGTCTTCCTGGTCGAGCAGTTCCTCCACCCCCTCCAGCCGGAAACGCAGCTTGCGGCCGAACTCCACGCTCAGGTCGTGCACCAGCCGCTGCAGCCGGCCGGCAAAGGCGCGCACCCAGTCGCGCCGGCAGCTCCCGGCCAGCTGGCGCAGCTCGGCCACCAGGGTCGCGGCCTCGCCGGTCAGCTCCGGCCGGGTTGCCAGCCGATCGATCAGGTTGATCATCCGGGCCAGGGTCTGCCCGTCCACCCCGACCTCCCGGTCCCCTGCCGCCAGCGACGGCGCCGGTGCCAGCCGCTCGGCCGCCACGGCCGCCCGCGCGGCCATCTCCCGCTTGCGCTGCTGGGTCTGCAGCGCCTCCTGGATCTGGTCCCGGGTGACCGAGCCCATGTCGACCAGCACCTCGCCGAGGCGGCGGGGCGCGGCCTCGGGACTCGCCTTCTGCAGCTGCAGGGCCGCCTCCACCGTGCCCGCGTCCACCAGCCCGGCCTCGACCAGCAGCTCGCCGATGGGCTGGCGAATCAGCCCCTGCAGGGAGGCCAGGTGATCGTCGAGTTCGGGCAGGTAGTCGCCGCCGGCAAGGTCCGAGTTGGCCGTGGCCGTGCGCATGGCATCGATGGCGCGGATGAAGATGCGCTCCGGGTATTCGGTCTGGAAAAATTCTCCGGCAACGAAGCGGTTGAGGGTCGATTCCAGGGCCGCGGCCAGCCGCTCCAGGTTCTGGCGGCCGAGAAAGGCGAAATTCTTGCGCAACCGGCCGAGCAGCCGGCACAATTCCGCCACCCGCTCGGGATCCACGGCGATGAAGTCCCAGAGCACGAATTCCTGCTCGGCCGCCTCGAGCAGAGCCCCGGTCTCGTCGACAAAGGCGGCCTGCATCTCCGGGTCCATGGCCGCACCGCCGGGATCCTCCTCGGTGGCCGCCGGACCGGCGTGCACGGAGCGGAGGATGGCTGCCGCCAGTTCGCCGGCGGCGGCGGCCAGGTGGCTGTCGCCCTGTTCGCCGGGCACCGTCGGCAGGGCCTGTTCCAGGAAGGCGATGGCCTCGGCGAGCAGGCCGATGTGGGCCGGGCTCAGCTCGACGATGCCCGAGCGGGCCAGGTCGAGCAGGTATTCCATGGCCTCGGCCGGGGCCGCCAGGTGGGGCAGCTCGAGTTCGGCGCAGGCCTTCTTGATGACCTCGAACAACCGGTGACAGAGTTGCGTTGCCTGCGGCAGGATGTCGCTCCGGTCGGGCTGACGCACCAGCGCGGCCACCACCGGCCTGGCCTGGCTGACCATGGCCAGACTCTCCTGCACGAATGTTGCCCGCTGTTCCCGCTCGTCCCTGGACTCCCGCACCGCTCCCTCCACGTTGCACTTCCTGTCCGGGGCCGCGGCCGCCTCTGCTGCGGCCCGACCCGTTTGCTGCCAAAAAGATGACACCTGCCTTCGCCGCGCCCGCGCCCGTGCGCCCGCGGCCGGTGCGAAACCCTGCACACCGGCCGCGGGCGCACGGCTGGAATGGTTATTGCTTGGACTGAGCCCAGATGACCGGCGTGCGAGCGCCGTCCCCCCTGCAATCCCTGCCTGTTCCTGCCATGATCGCGCGCTGCCTTATCATCGCCACGCTGGTTCTCGCTGTCAACCTGTTTTCCGGGACAGCGACGCGCGCCGGCTCGGTGCTCACCGGCATCAGCCGCAGCGACGAGCCGGCCAGGGTGCAGCTGTTCCTGCGCTTCGACCGGTTGCCCGGCTACACCGCCGCCACCCGCGGGCGCCGCATCGACCTGAACCTGGCGGACACGGTCCTGGCCGACTCGCTGGTACTGCCGCCCGCCGACGACCGGCTGATCAGGCTGACCCACCGCCGCGAGGGCGACACCACCGTGCTGTCCCTGTATTTCCGCTACCCGCCGCAGAAAATGGACCTGACCGGCAAACAGGAAACCGCCACCCTGCTGCTCGACATCTTCACCGGCAACCCGCTGTCCGCGCGCTATCCGGAACTCGTCACCCAGCTGCACGGGGTCAGCGTGGTCGAACGGACCCCCTCCGATGTCCTCGACCCGCGGGTCGCCTCGCGCTACCGCGGCGACTGGCTGCAGGTGTTTCATCACTATGAATCCGCGCTGACCATCCAGGCCCCGCCCCGGCTGCTGCTGCCGCCCTTTCCGCTGGCCGCGGCCCTGAAACCGCCCCTGGACGCGGACACCTGGCTGCCGGCGGAGATCCGGGCCATGGCCGCCGGCGACCAGTGGAACCAGATGCAGCGGCCCCTGCGCCAGCTGCTGGCCGGCCAGGCCGCCGAACGGCGCAAGGAACGGCTGCTGCTCACCTGGGCCGAGGCCATGGTGCGGGCGGGCAATTTCCAGGAGGCGCGCCCCCTGCTCGAGCGGATCGCCATCGAGTACACCGGCGCGCCCCTGGCCGACCTGGCCGCCTTTCTCGGGGCCTTTGTCCAGGCCGTGCGCGGCGAGCACCAGCAGTCTTTCCACGAACTGGAAACCCTCACCGAAAAACTCGCCGTGAGCACGCCCTTTGCCGGCTCGCTGTCCATGCTGCTCGCCGAGCTGGCCCTGGCCGGCAACCGACCCGGGGAGGCGGCCCGGCTCCTCGGCGAGGCGGCGGTGGTGCGCGAGGACGCGCTCGCGCCCCTGCGCCAGCTGCGCGCGGCCGACCTGCTCGCCGTGAGGCGAAGCGACACGGCCCTGGCCGCCTACCGGGAGCTGGCCGGACGCTCGCAACTGATCGACACGGACCCCATGTCGCTCGCCCATTTCGCCGGCCTGCTCTACGCCGCCGGTGAGTATGCGCCCGCGGCCGAGCGCTACCGGCAGCTCGCCGACCAGCTGGCGAGCGACCAGCTCAAGGGACTGGCCCTGTTCCGCCAGGCCATGTGCCGGCTGCACCTGAGTGCCACCGACACCACCCTGCGCCTTGACCTCCTGCAGGTGCAGGAGGCCTTTGCCGCCACCGAGGGCGGTGTCCGCGCCCGCATGAAACACACCGACCTGGAGTACGCCGCCGGCCGCCTGCCGCCCGGCGAGGCGGCCGCCACCTACGGCGAACTGGCCCGCACCGCGCCCGTGGTGGCGCTGCGCCAGGAGGCCGCGTTCAAGCTCGCCCTGGTCACCGCCCGCATGGGCGATCACGCGGCCAGCGTGGACCAGCTGATGACCATGCGGCGCGAGTTCCGCTCGGGCGAGCTGCGCACCGAGGCCGCGGCCCTGTTGCTCGAACAGCTGCCCGGGCTGCTCGGCGACCTGGTGGAGCGCAAGGAATACCTGCGCGCCCTGGTGCTCGCCAGCCAGAACCGCGCCTTCTTCGCCCGCGGCTGGCTGGACTCGGCCCTGCTCCTGGACATGGCCCGCGCCTACGCCGAACTCGGCCTCACCGCTGAGGCGGCCCAGACCTACCGCTACCTGTACGAGGTCTCCACCGAGGCCGACCGGGAGCGGATCCACCTGCCGCTCGTCCAGGCGCTGTTCGCCGCCGGCGAGTTCCTGCAGGTGGAGGAGTTCGCGGACCGCTACCTGGTGCGCCACCCCGGGGGCGGCGACACGGCGGCCATGGTCCTCTTCAAGGTGCGCGCCCTCTACGAAAGCGGCCAGTTCGACCGCGCCCTGGCCGTGCTCACCGCCAGGGAGACGGCACGCACAACGGAACTCGACCTGGTGCGGGCGCGCATCCACCATGACCGGCGCCAGTGGCCCGAGGTGATCGAACTGCTCTCCCGGCCGGAGCTGGCCGGGCGGCTCGACGACGACACCACCCTGATGCTTGCCGAGGCCCTGTTCCAGGAGAAGGACGACGACCGGGCCAGGGTCCTGTTCAGCGAACTGACCACAGGGGCCGGCCGGAGCGAACAGGCCTGGTTCCGGCTGGCCCAGCTCGAACTGCGCCGAAACAACACACAAGCCGCCCTTAACCTGTTCCGGAAACTGGCCGAAGAAGGAAAAGACCCCCTGTGGACCAGGCTCGCCCGCGAGGAAGCGGCGATCCTGCACCTCAAGCCCCTGTGACCCCCCTGCGCGCAGGGCAACTCGGAGGACTCTCATGCCGTCCATCCAGCAGTTCGACACCACCATGCACCTGCTCCACAAGGTGCTCGACCTTCGCGCCAAAAACCAGGAAGTGATCGCCGCCAACATCGCCAATGCCGAGACCCCGGGCTACGCGGCCCGGACCTTCAGCTTCGAGCAGGAACTGCACAGCGCCCTCGGCAAGGGTGATCTGCGACCGGTGACCAGTCACCCGAACCACCTGCCGCTGGCGCCCTCGGGCCTCGACCAGGTGCAGGGCACGCTCACCAGCCAGCGGGACACCACCGGGCTTGGCGATGAAAACAGCGTGAGCACGGACCAGGAGATGATCCGCCTGAGCGAGAACCAGCTCCTCTACGAGGCCGCGGTGACCATGCCCCACAAGAAACTGAGCCTGCCCAAGTACGGTACCAACGGTGGCCCGTAATTTGCTTACCCTCCCAGAGA
>JAGODN010000005.1 GCA_017998195.1 Desulfobulbus sp.
CTCCCAGGGTGCGGGCGGCAAGCAGCACCGGCCCGGTCACGTAGCCGCACACCCCGAACACCAGGTCCGGCCGGAAGCGGCCGAGCATCCGCCGGGCCGCCACCATGGCCAGCGGCATCTGCACCAGGTTGCGGACCCTGCTGCCCAGGGACAGCCCCTTGACACCGCCGCAGGCGAGCGTGGCCAGTTCGAAGCCCCGGTCGGCCAGGGCCTGCTGGTCGAGCAGCCGCGAGGTGCCGATGAACAGCACCTGGGTTCCGGGAACCCGCTCCTGCATGGCCGCGGCCAGGGCGATGCCCGGGAACAGGTGACCACCGGTGCCGCCGCCGGTGACGGTCAGGCGCATGCGGGGCAGGCTCCGCTGCCCGCCGGCTGCAGCCGGTCCAGCCGCGCGCCGCGGTGGTGATCGGCGAACTGGGTCTCGATTTCGATGAGCATGGCGTGGTAGCAGTCGGGGCAGTACCCGTGGGTCAGCGGTTCACGGTCGACCGGGGCCGGGCGCTTCACCAGCCATCGCCCGCCCTGCTCCACCCGCGCGCAGCGGCAGCAGATTCTCGTCATGCCCCCACCTCCCCCCGGCCGGCCCGCTCCGCCTGCAGACGGCGGACGCAGTCAACGAACACCCGGCCGCGCTCCGCATAGCCGGAGAACATGTCGAAACTTGCGCAGCCCGGAGCAAGCAGCACCAGGTCGCCGGGCACGGTCGCGGCCACGGCCCGGCGGACAGCGTCCGCCATGTCGCCGGCGGATTCGCAGGGGACCACCGGGGCGAGAGCCGCGCGCATCAGCGGGGCCGCCTCGCCGATGAGTATCAGGCGCTTGACCCGGGCCCCCACCACCTCACGCAACAGGGCGTAATCACCGCCCTTGTCGCGACCGCCGGCAATGAGCACCACCGGTGCCTCGCAACCGGCGAGCGCTGCCTGCAGGGCGCCGATGTTGGTCGCCTTGGAGTCGTCGATGAAGCGCACCCCGCCCACCGTGGCCACCTCGGCCATGCGGTGCGGCGGCGGGGCGAAGGTGTGCAAGCCTTGGACGATGGCCTCGGGGCCGCAGTCGCAGAGCGCGGCCGCCAGGATGCCGGCCGCCGCGTTCTGCCGGTTGACCGAGGAGTGCAGCCGGGTCTCGCCGAGATCATACTCCTCAGCCCGTCCCTCCAGGCGCAGATGAACCAAGGGGCCGTCGATCCGGGCCGCACAGCGCTCACCCGTGCCGAAACGGTGCACAGCCACCCCGGCCGGAACCCGGGCCGCGTCGACCACCAGATCATCGGCGCCGAGCACCGCCGTGTCGCCCGGCCGCTGGTGGGTGAACAGCCGCATCTTGGCCGCGGTGTAAGCGGCCAGTGAGCCGTGCCGGTCGATGTGGTCCGGGCTGACGTTGAGCAGCAGGCCGATGTCCGGCCGGAACTCTCCAGCGAGGTCCAGCTGAAAACTCGACAGTTCGAGCACGGCTGCGCCGTAGGCCGTCGGATCGGCAAAGAAATCGAGCAGCGGCGTGCCGATGTTGCCGCCGACAAACGGTCGTTTACCGGCCTGAGTCAGCAGTGTACCGATCAGACCGGTGGTCGTGGTCTTGCCGTTGGAGCCGGTCACCGCGATCACCGGCACCGGGAAATCACCCGCGGCCAGGGCCAGTTCGCCCAGGAGCGGCAGGCCCAGGCCGCGGGCCTCGTTGAGAATCGGCAGGTCGAGCGGCACGCCCGGCCCGGGGACGACAAAGTCGGCGCCGCGCAGGAACGCGCCGGTGTGGCCACCGCTTTCCAGCGCCACCTTGTTGCGCTCGAGAAAATCGATAGTCGCCGGGTCGATCCGCTCCGCCGGGCTCTGCTCCGAAACGGCCACACGCACCTCCCGTCGAAGCAGGTGACGTACCGTGGACAGCCCGGCCGTCCCGAGTCCGATCACCACCGCCCGCATGCCGCTGTGCACCTGCATGATCTATCTCAGTTTGAGTGTTGCCAGGGCAATCAGCCCCAGGATGATGGAAACAATCCAGAAGCGCACGACCACCTTCGGTTCCAGCCAGCCTTTCTTCTCGAAATGGTGATGAAACGGCGCCATCAGGAAGATTCGCTTGCCGCCGCTGAGCTTGAAGTAACCGACCTGGAGGATGACCGACAGGGCCTCCATGACAAAGATGCCGCCGACAATGGCCAGCAGGAACTCCTGCTTGGTGATGATCGACACCGTACCCAGGGTGCCGCCCAGGGCGAGAGAGCCGACATCGCCCATGAAGATCTGCGCCGGGTAGCAGTTGAACCAGAGAAAGCCCAGGCAGGCGCCGACGATGGCCCCGCAGAACACGGTCACCTCGCCGGCCCCGGAGACAAAGGGGATCTGCAGGTAGCTGGCCACCACCGCGTTGCCGGCCACATAGGAAAAGATCAGGTAGGTCGAGGCGGTGATGACAATGGGACCCGCGGCCAGGCCGTCCAGGCCGTCGGTCAGGTTGAACGCGTTGGAGGCGCCGACGATGACCACCACCGCAAAGGGCACGTACCACCAGCCCAGATCCGGGTTCAGGGTCTTGAAGAACGGAAAACTCAGGGTGCCGTCATAGCTCGGGTTGAGCAGCAGGAACACGCCCACCACCGAGGCCCCGAGCACCTGCAGCACCAACTTCCCCCGGGCGCTCAGGCCCCGGGAGTTGCCCTTGCGGATCTTCTTGAGGTCGTCCAGCGAGCCGATCGCCCCGAAAAACAGGCTGATGCCGATGAGCAGCCAGACCAGGCCGCTCCGCAGATCGGTCCATAGCAGGCTGGAGGCGGTCATGGCGAAAAGGATGAGAACCCCGCCCATGGTGGGCACGCCTTTTTTCGAAAAATGGCTCTCCGGGCCATCGTCGCGGATCACCTGGCCGATCTGTTTGCGTTGCAGCCAGGCGATGAAGCGCGGGCCGACGATCACCAGGATGAGGAAGGCGGTCACCGCGCTGCCGATGGAGCGGAAGGTGATGTAGCGGAAGACGTTCAGCCAGCTGAAATCCGTGTGGAACGGGTAGATGAGATTATAAAACATGGTTCCCCTGGTGATCAGTCGACCGGCGGCTGCCGTCGTTCCAGTTCCTCGATGAGCCGTTCCATGCGCATGCCCCGCGAACCCTTGACGAGCAGCCAGTCGCCGCTGCCGATGCGCCCGTCGGCGCGCAGTTCCTCAAGCCAGTCGGCCATCAGGCGCGGTTCGGCAAAGGTGCGCACCCGCTGGGCCTCCAGGCCGGCCCGGATGGCCGCATCAGCCACGGCCCCGGCCTGGGCGCCGGTGACCGCAAGATACTCGTAGCCCAGGTCCGCGACCAGGGCGCCGATCTGGCGGTGCAGCTGCTCGCTGTCCGGCCCCAGTTCGAGCATGTCGCCCAGGGCGGCCAGGTGACGGCATCCCGAGCCGAAGGCGGCCACGGTGCGCAGACCGGCGGCCATGGAGGCAGGGTTGGCGTTGTAGGCATCGTTGACCACCCGCAGCCCGCCGGCCAGCTCCGAGACCACCAGCCGCTTGTCCACCGGGGTGTAGCGCTGCAGTCCGCGGACAATGGCCTCCGGCTGGATGGAGGCGGCGTGGGCGATGGCTGCGGCGGCGGCACAGTTGCTCACATTGTGGGCACCGTGAAGAGGCACCGTGAACCGCTGACTCCAGTCGCCGAGGTGCAGGGTGAAGCGCATGCCCGCCTCGCCCAGGTTGCGCTGCCGGGTCACCCGCACCGCCGGGTTGTGCCGCCGGCCCCGTGGGGTGACCGCGAAGCCGATCTGCCGGCCCCTGTCCGCACGGGCCAGGGCGACCACCAGCGGGTCGTCGCAGTTGACCACGCGCACCGCCTCCGGCCGCATCCCGGCGAACAGTTCGCCCTTGGCCGCGGCCACGCCCTCGATGCTACCCAGGCCCTGCAGGTGGGCGGGCTGGACGTTGTTGATACAGCCGATGTCCGGGTCGGCGATGGCCGTCAGCCGGGCGATTTCGCCGGGCGCGTTCATGCCCATCTCGAGGATGGCCAGCCGGTGGCCGGCCTCCACGGGCAGCAGCGACAGCGGCAGGCCGACGAGATTGTTGAAATTGCCCCGGGTCTTGAGCAGCGGATCGATACCGGTGCGCACCCCGGCCAGGGCCTCGGCAAAGATCGCCGCGGTCAGTTCCTTGACCGTGGTCTTGCCCGAACTGCCGGTGATCGCGGCCACCTGCAATCGCTGCGCGAACAGGTGGCGGCGGTATGCGGCCAGCCTGCCCAGGGCCTGGAGGGTGTCCGCGACCTCGATGGCGAGCACCTCCGGCGGCAACCCCGCGGGCAACCGCTCGACCAGCACCGCGGCGGCGCCGGCGGCCACGGCCCGGTCGATGTACCGGTGGCCGTCGAACTGCTCACCGCGCAGGGCGACGAACACGTCGTCGGGCTCGATGGTACGCGTATCGGTGGAAATTCGGCGAAAGACCCGGTGCTGCCGACCGGAAACCAGCCGGCCGCCGGTGGCGGCCAGCAGGTGGCGCGTGTTCCAGCAGGCGAGCGCGTTGGTTGCCTCCAGCCGGTCATCGAAGAACTGCTTTTCCGTGCCCAGGATCTGGTAGTCCTCGTGGCCCTTGCCGGCGATGAGCAGGGTGTCCTCGGGCCGGGCCAGGCTGCAGGCCGCAAGAATCGCTTCCCTGCGGTCGGCGAGGATCGCATAGCCGGCGGTCGGCGGATCGGCGGTCAGCAGCGCCGTCACCCCGTGCAGTTGTCGACCCGTGTCCGCCGCCCCTATAGCGACCGCGGCGACGATCGTCTCCGGGTCCTCGGTGCGCGGGTTGTCCGAGGTGACGATGGCCACATCGGCCCCGCGGGCGGCGATGGCGCCCATGAGCGGCCGCTTGCCCCGGTCGCGGTCACCGCCGCAGCCGAACACGCAGATGAGCCGGCCGGTGGCGAGCGGGCGCAGGCTCACGAGCACGTTCTCCAGTGCATCCGGGGTGTGGGCGTAATCGACGAACACGGTCGGTCCGGCGGCGCCGGCGCCCTCGGCCAGGGTCACCCGCTCCAGCCGGCCGGGCACGCGGCCCACCTGCGCGAGTCCGGTGCGGATCTGCTCGGCCGGCAGGCCGAGGCCAAGGCCGGTGGCGGCCGCGGCCAGGATATTGAGTACGTTGTAGCCGCCGGTGAGCGGCGAGGAAAAGGAACCTTGTTCGTTGCCGAGGTGCAGCACGCAGCTGAACCCGGTCATGGCCTGCACGAGGTCAGTGGCCCGCACCTCGCATTGCATGGAGAAACCGCAGCGGAACACGCGCCGGTCCGGGAGCAGGGCGGCGAGCCGCTCGCCCCAGGCCGACTCGCCCTCCGCGGTCTCGTGGACGATCACCGCGCTCCCGTCCTCTTTCAGGTGGCGCTCGAAAAGGCGTTTTTTGGCAGCGAAGTACCGCTCCATGGTCTGGTGGTAGTCCAGGTGGTCGCGGCTCAGGTTGGTGAACAGGGCCACGTCGAATTGGACAGGGCCAAGCCTGTCCTGCTCCAGGGCGTGCGACGACACCTCCATGACCACGTGGGTGGCGCCGCCGTCCACCATGGTGCGCAGCAACCCCTGCAGGGTCACCGGATCCGGGGTGGTGAGCGGCGCCTGGCAGAGGACATGCACCCCGTCCGGGCCGTGGTAGCGGTAGTCGACCGTGCCGATCACCCCGGGCCGGTGGCCGGCGTGCAGGAGCAGGGCTTCGAGCAGCCAGCTGGTGGTGGTCTTGCCGTTGGTGCCGGTGATGCCGATCAGGCGCAGATCCCGGGCCGGGTGGCCATGCCAGGCCGCGGCCGCCCCGGCCAGGGCGGCGTGGGTATCGGCTACCACCAGCACCGGGACCGCCAGGGCGTCGATGTCGGCGCCCTCCTCGACCGCCACCGCGAGGCAGCCGCGGCGGACCGCCTCGGGGATGAAGGCTCGGCCGTCGGCCTTCTCGCCGCGGACCGCGACGAAGAGGCTGCCGGGCACGACCCGGCGCGAGTCGGCGGTGACCGCCGTGACCTCGCGCGCAAGCACCGCCGCCGGGATCCGGGTCAGCGCCCGGGGCTCGAGGGCCTCAATTATCCGGGCCAGGGTGATCATGCGCGCTCCGCTCTCATCGGGCATCCAGGGTGAGAATGCATTCGTTCACTCCGCGCAGGGGGGTGCCCGGCAGGGGGTACTGGGCGATGATCCGGCCGCTGCCGCTGACCTGGATCCTCATGGCGTGCGGGTTGAGCTGCTGCAGCCCCTTGCGCAGGCTCATGCCGCGCAGCCTGGGCATGAGCGCCACCTGCTCGCTCGCCTTGCCCGGCTCCTCCCGGACGTTGAGCCGCCGGCTGATGAAGAACTGGCGCAGGTTCTCCGCGCTTTTCGGCGGCGGCGCCTCGGCCACCTGCTCCGGCCGCTCCACCTGGAACGAGGCCAGCAGCTCACGGCCCATTTGTTCCAGGGTGCCCTTGTCCTTTTTGCTCTCCGGAGTCAGGGGCTGCAGGTAATCCCGCTCGATGGCCATGAGGAGCAGGAACTTGGGCTGCTTCGCCGGTATCATGCCGGCAAAGAGTTCCTGCATGGAGTAGCGGGAGTAGCCCTTCTCCCTGCCTACCTGCAGGCCGGCGGCGCTGTAGGACACCAGGTTCATTTCCTCGACCTGCCAGTTGGCGAACAGTTCACGGCGGATCTTGACGCCCAGGGCCGGATCGAGCACGTGCTCCTTCCTGGTGGCCTCGTTGCTGCGGAAATATCTTTGGGCGGTGGCGTGATCGTAGACCGAGTCAATCACGTACGGGGTGATCCGCCAGCCGCCGTTGACCAGGCTGGCGATGGTCACGCCGACCTGCACGCCGGTGACCACCGGCTCCTGCACCGACTGGTCGGTCACCGGGCCGGACTCCCAGTTGCCGAACACCGAGCCGTACAACTGGATCTGCTCCTCGAAGGCGGCCAGCTTGTCGCTGGTGAAACCGTAGTCCGGGGCGGCCACGGTCTCCGGCAGGAGCCCGGGACCGCTCAGCCCCTCGCGCTCGATGGCTGCCGCCCGGGCGAGAATCGGCCTGATCAGGGACTTGTCGAGCACGTGGTTGTACATCCGGTTCACCCGGCTGGTTTCCTTGGCCTTCCAGAAGTAATTGGGGTTGAAGGACGGCTGGTTGACCAGGGCGAGAATACGACCGCTGCCCGGCTCGATGAGCAGGCCCATGCCCTTGGCCGCATCGTGACTGGCCAGGTACTGGCGGAAGCGGCTCTCCAGTTGCCGCTGCAGGTCCAGGTCCAGGGAGAGGATGAGGTCCGCGGCACCGGCGCCCAGGCTCGCCTGCCCCTTGAAATCGATGTCCGGGATGTTGTTGCTGCGGAACGGACCGGCCTGCAGGACCGCATCATACTTGCCCTCGACCCCGGCCAGGCCCACCCCGTCACCCATGAACCCGAGCACGTGCGAGGCCGCGGTGTGGCCCGGATAGAACCGGACCTCGGTGGCCTTGCAGGAGACGCCCTTGATTCCCAGGGCCTCGATCTGGGCCGCCTGCTCCTCGTCGAGGTCGTCGGCCAACTCGACCGTGCCGGACAAGTCGCGCAACCGCTGCTGGATGACCTCCGCCTTGCGGCCGATGAACGGCGCCAGGGCCTCGGCTGTTTTCTGCAGGTTGATCACCTCGCCCGGCTCCACGGAAACGCTGAAGAGCCGGTAGGAAACGGCCAGTTCGTTGAACTTCCGGTCGTAAATGGTTCCTCTTAAAACAGCTTCAGCGGGCGAGCGGCCCGCTGAGAGAGAAGAGATTTTGCCGACAGCAGACTGGACCATCCTGCCGATTTCCTGGAGGGAAGGAGGAACCCTGAACAGAACGATTCCAGCTGCTGCCAGCAAAATGACGATGAAAAAGGGGTAAACCCAGCGCCTCCCGCTTTTCTTTGATCTCAGGGTTTTTGCCATTGCATCGCTACATCCGGCGCACCTGTCCCTTGTCGGGCTCGAACAGGTTCAGTTTTCGCTCGGCCAGGGACACGATGTGGGTCTTGGAGGCCAGTTGCGCCCGGGTGGCCAGCAGCCGGATGTTTTCGTTGGCCACGGTGATGTTGCGCGCCTGCAACTGCTCCGATCGTTCCAGGGCGTCGCTGATCCGGCCGTGGAACAGCTGAGTGATCGCCAGACCCGCCATCAGGGCGATGCCCGCGGCGACGGTCAGCACCCGTCGCTGTTCGCGACCCAGGGCGATACGCAGGTGCGGGACGGCGCGCTGACTCTCCCTGACGGACAACTGCTGCGGCCTGTAGGTCCTGATGTTGACGGTCGATGCCATGGGTCTTCTCCTGTTTTGCTGTGCGTCCGACCTTCGGCTGGGTCAGACGCGCTCCGCGACCCTGAGCTTGGCGCTCCTGGCCCGCGGGTTGTCTTGTGTTTCCGCCGGTTGCGGTTCGATCGGCCTGCGGGTCAGCACCCGGTATGCCGGGTTGCCGGCAAAGGCCTGTTTGACCATCCGGTCTTCCAGCGAGTGAAAGGCAATGATGGCGATCCGGGCGCCGGTGGCCAGCACCGCCGGGGCCGTGACCAGCAGGCGCGCCAGGTTGTCCAACTCGGTGTTGACCGCGATGCGCAGGGCCTGGAAGACCCTGGTGGCCACATGGATACGCGGCGGGTGGAACTTCCTGGGTACTGCCGCGGCCACGATCTCCGCCAACCTGCCGGTGGTCGTCACCGGTTCCGCCTCGCGGGCCTCGACAAGGAACCGGGCGATGCGTCGCGCCTGCCGTTCCTCGCCGTAATGGTAGAACAGATCCGCCAGCTGCTCCTCGGACAGGCGCGCCACCAGGCCGGCGGCGGTCACCGGGCGGCGACGATCCATGCGCATGTCCAGCGGCGCGTCGGCGCGAAAACTGAAGCCCCGATCGCGGTCATCCAACTGCAGCGAGGAGACCCCCAGGTCAACCAGCAGGCCATCGACAGGGCCGACATTCAGTTTTTCCAGTGCGCTGGCGAGGTCCGCATAGGAGGCATGCACAATGCGCAACCGTTCCCGGTACGGGACCAGCCGTTCCTGCGCCCTGGCCAGCGCCTCTGCATCCCACTCGAAGCCGATCACCCGCCCGGAGGGCGCCGACCGCTCGAGCACGGCCTGGGTGTGGCCGCCAAGCCCGAGGGTTCCGTCCACGTAGAGACCGCCGTCCCGGGGCTGCAGCCAGTCGAGCACCTCGTCGCGCAGGACCGGGACATGGGGCGGCGGCCCCGCAGGGTCCGGCCGCATCAGAGCATGCCCAGGGTCGCCAGACCGTCGCTGAACTCCTCAAACGATTCGCGGGCCAACTTCGCCTCTTCCTGCCAGGCGGTTTTGTCCCAGATCTCGAAGTGGCTGAGCATGCCGTTGAGCATCACGTCCCGGCCGATGCCCATCCCCTCCCGCAGGGTCGGCGGCACCAGGATGCGGCCCTGTTTGTCCAAGGGGCATTCCGTCACGCCGGCAATGAGATAGCGGACAAACCGACCGAAATCCTTCGGCATATTCCCCTCATCGACCTGGCGGATAAGCTTTTCCTCGGCCGCTTCCCACGAGGCCATGGGATACACCTTGAGGCAATTCTTCCAGTGGGTGGCAATGAGCGTATCGGAGCCATACTCTTCCCGGAGCACATCGCGGAAGCGGGCCGGTATGTTCAGCCGCCCCTTGGGGTCGAGAGTATGTTCCGATTGACCGCGAAACCGCTGCACTGAATTCCTCCGCTCCGCACCCGGGGAAGGAGGGCAAACACTCCACCGTAAACCCGTTTAAACCACTTTGCCCCACTCTTTGCCTCATTAGTAAACGAACCCCGCAGGTGAGTCAAGCAAAAACACGTGGTCGAGACATTTCCTCCTGATCCATTAAATAAAGAAAATTCAGTTGGTTAAGGAGAGAGTTCAGTCGTCCGGCGGCGACGCATGGAGGAAAGAAATGAGAACCCTTCCCGCAGGAAGGGTCGGGACCGACTGTGCCACAAGGCGTTTTTCGCGCAAAGGAGAGGTAATCCGCTAAATGGCGCGGGGCGGAGAAGAGGCAGGGCCGCAAACTGCTCTGGTCGGGAGCGGACGGCGGGCGGGAAGTCAGGGTTTTTTCAGGGGATCCTCGAACAGGGTCGGCTGCAGCGGCGGGACGGAGCGGATCGGCAGGTTGAAATGCTCGTAGGCGGCCTGGGTGGCCATCCGGCCGCGAGGGGTGCGGATGAGGAAACCGGACTGGATGAGGAAGGGTTCGTACACGTCCTCCAGGGTGTTTTTCTCCTCGCAGACCGCGGTGGCCAGGGTTTCCAGGCCGATGGGCCCGCCCTGGAACTTTTCGATCAGGGTGAGCAGGATACGGCGATCCATCTCGTCCAGGCCGAGATGGTCGACGTTGAGCATGGTCAGCGCCGCATCGGCCACCTCCCGGGAAATGATCGCGTGGCCGCCCACTTCGGAAAAATCACGCACCCGGCGGAGCAGGCGGTTGGCGATACGGGGCGTGCCTCGGGAACGTCGTCCCAGTTCCATGGCGCCGTCCGCGTCGATGCCGATGTTGAACAGCCGGGCCGACCGCTGGACAATGGTCACCAATTCCTCGGGCAGGTAGTATTCCAGCCGCAGAATCACCCCGAAACGGTCGCGCAGCGGCGGGGTGAGCAGGCCGGTGCGGGTGGTCGCGCCCACCAGGGTGAACCGGGGCAGGTCCATTTTTACCGAGCGGGCACCAGGGCCCTGGCCGATGACCAGGTCGAGCTGAAAATCCTCCATGGCCGGGTAGAGTATCTCCTCGACCACGTGATTCAGCCGGTGGATCTCGTCGATGAACAGCACGTCGCCGGCCTGCAGGCTGGTGAGAATGGCCGCCAGATCACCGGCCCGTTCGATCACCGGGCCGGAGGTGACCTTTATGCCGGCGCCCATCTCGTTGGCGATGATATAGGCCAGGGTCGTCTTGCCAAGCCCGGGAAAACCGTGGAAGAGCACGTGGTCCAGCGGCTCGCCGCGCTGCCGGGCGGCCTGGATGAAGATCCGCAGGCTCTGTTTGACCTGCTCCTGGCCGATGTAGTCGTCCAGCCGTCGCGGCCGGATCTCTTCACCCGGCTGCAGGTCGTCGTCCTGCGGACTTGCCGCCACCAGACGTCTGCCGGTCAGTTGTTCCTCGTGCTTCATTCGCTCACCGTCGCCGCGCCGCCATTCGCCACGCCTGCTATCGCGCCGCCAGGGCACGCAGTGCCAGGCGGATCAGATCCTCCACCCGCAGGGTCTCGGGCGTTTCCGAGTGCTGCTGGGCCACCCGCAATGCCTCCCAGGCGGTGGCCTGCGGGTAACCGAGGTTGACCAGGGCCGAGGCTGCATCGGCGAGCAGATCGCCGCCGGCTAAGGCCGGCGCCTCCGCCTGCCCTGCCGCCGGCACGATCCCGCCAAGCGCGCCGACCTTCTCGCCCAGGTCCACGCAGATGCGCTGGGCCGTTTTCTTGCCCACCCCGGGCAGGGCGGTCAGCCGGGCGAGATCCTTGCGCATGATCGCCTGGCGCAGGTCGGCCGCGCCGATGCCGGAAAGAATGGTCAGGGCCAGTTTCGGGCCGATGCCGGAAACCGTGACGAGCAGCAGGAACAGTTCCTTCTCCTCCGGTCGAGCGAAACCGTAGAGGGTGATCGCATCCTCGCGGACCACGGTCTGCACGTGCAGAACGCAGGGCGCGCCAATCGCCGGCAGGGTATCGTAGGTGCGGCTGGAGATGAACACCTCGTAGCCCACGCCGTGGACATCGAGAATTACGGCGGCGGGTGTCCTGGTGAGCACCAGACCGTTGAGCGAGGCGATCATCGGCGGTCGGGACAAACGGTCGGCAACACTATGCCACCGGTTGACGGGGGAAAAGGCTCACGTCCGCAACCGGCCGCCAGCGGCGGCGTGGTGGGCGTGACAGATGGCCACGGCCAGGGCATCGGCCGCATCCTGCGAGGGGGGCGAATCCAGGGCCAGCAGGGTGCGCACCATGGCCTGCACCTGGCTCTTCTCGGCCTGGCCGTAGCCGGCCACGCACTGTTTGACCCGCCGGGGGGTGTAATCGACGATTGCAAGCCCGCTGTGCAGGGCGGCCACCACGGCCGCGCCGCGGGCATGGCCGAGTTTGAGGGCCGAGCGCGGGTTGCGGTCGATGAAAATATCCTCGACCGCCGCCACCTCGGGGTGGTGGGTCTCGATCACCTCGCGCAGGTCGCGGAAGATGGTCAGCAGCCGCCGGGAAAAATCGGAATCCCCGCCGGTGCGGATGGTCCCGCAGGCGACAAAGCCGATCTCGTGACCACGGGCGCTGATCACGCCGTAACCTGTGATCCGCGAGCCCGGGTCGATCCCCAGGATACGCATGGATTGGCCCGGCCGGCGCGGTTCAGGAGATCTGCTCCATGAGGCTGTCGTCGATGTCGAAGTTGGCATGCACCTTCTGCACGTCGTCGTGGTCCTCGAGGTTTTCGAGCAGACGCAACAGCGACCGGGCCGCCTTCTCCTCGGTGACCTCGATGGTGTTTTTCGGCACCATGGACAGGGTGGCCTCGGAAAAGGCGACGTTGCTCTTCTCGAGCCGGTCGACCACGTCGTTGAAGTCTTCCGGGGCGGTGACGATCTGGAAACTGTCCTCCTCTTCGATCACGTCCTCGGCGCCGGCCTCCAGGGCCAGGTCCATCAACTCCTCCTCGCTGACCCCGTCCCTGGCGACGGTGAGCGTGCCCTTCTTGTCGAACATCCAGGCCACGCAGCCCGACTCGCCGAGGTTGCCGCCGCTCTTGGCGAAGAAATGGCGGATGTCGGCCACGGTCCGGTTCTTGTTGTCGGTCATGGTCTCCACCAGCACCGCCACCCCGCCGGGACCGTAGCCCTCGTACATGATCTCCTCGTAGATGGCTCCGTCCAGGTCGCCGGTGCCCTTCTTGATGGCCCGCTCGATGTTCTCCTTGGGCATGTTCTCGCCCTTGGCCGCGGTGACGGCGCTGCGCAGGCGGGGGTTGCCCTCCGGGTCGCCGCCGCCCATGCGGGCGGCGATGGTGATCTCCTTGATCAGCTTGGTGAAGATCTTGCCGCGCTTGGCGTCATTGGCGCCCTTCTTGCGCTTGATCGTGCTCCATTTCGAATGTCCCGACACGCGTGTTCTCCTCTGATGTGGTAGCGAAAAAAATCTGCCGGCGCGGCGGCGTTCAGGCCGGTCTGCGGAAGCCCCGTCCGAGGACGAAGACCTCGCGGCTTTCCTGGCGGGAACTCTTCGGCTTCACCACCTTGACGGTGGTGAACAGCGGTTTGCATTCCTGCAGGAATTCAGGAAAGTCCTCCCCCTGAAAGACCTTGCAGTAGAGCGTGCCGTTTTCGTGCAGGAAAAGAGCCGACAACTCCAGAACGCGCCGCACCAGCCTGAGCGAATGCTGGTGATCGGCATACTGGCTGCCGGTGGTGCGCGGCGCCATGTCGCTGAGCACCACGTGGAATCCGGGCCAGTGGGTTTGCAGATACTCGACGAATTCGTCGGAACAAACATCATAACAGAGCCATTGGATTTCGGCATCGGCTTTTTGAACGGCCAGGTCGGTGCGCTGCAGGTCGGCGCCGACCACCAGCCCTTTCGCACCAACGATCCCGGCGGCATAGAGGCTCCAGCTGCCCGGGTGACAGCCCAGGTCGAGCACCCGCTGGCCAGGCCGGAGGAAGCGGTATTTCACCTGGGCCTCCTCCAGCTTGTACACCGACCGGGCCGGGTAGTTGTCCTTCTTCGCCTTCTTGAAATAGTAGTCCTGTTCCTTGCGCATGTTCCCTCATTCACCGGACCCGTCGGGTCCCCGTCCTTGTGCCGCCACCAGGGACCGCGCTAGTCGCAGGGCCCCGTCGACGTCCTTCACCGCGCCTTCCATGCGCGCCTCTTCCACCGCGGCCAGGATCTCCCGGAACAGCGGACCCGGCACCAGGCGGAGGCGTTCGATCAGATCCCGACCGGTGAGCAGCGGCGGAGCCGCCTGCACCGGGGTGACATGTTCGGCCCGCACCCGCTCGAGATGCGCGTACAGTTGAGCCAGTTCTTCCTCCATGCCCGCGACCCGCTCCGGTCCCTGCCCGGCCAGGGCATCGGCCATCGCCAGCAGAAACAGCCCGGGCAGACTGTCCCCGGCCGCCCGCACCAGGCGGATGGCGGCGCGCAGGGTCAGGGGGGCCGCGCGGGCCACGTTGGCCAGGTGAAAGGGCCGCATGTGCAGGCCGATCAGGTGGGCGACATGGTCGGTATCGCCGTTGCTCCAGCGCAGCCGCCGGGCCACCTGGCGGAACAACTCGGCGCCGCTCTGGTCGTGATTGTGGAAGGTGATCCGCTCGCCCCGCTGCACATCGACCGCGCGGGTGACCGGTTTGCCCAGGTCGTGGAGCAGGGCCGCCCACTTGAGCCGCACCCGGTTGCGCCCGGTGGCCAGGTAGGCGGCCAGCGGCCCGCCCTGACCGGGAAACCGGATCGCGGGCGCAAGGGTGAGCGCCTCCAGGTGGCGCAGCGCCTCCAGGCTGTGGCCGAGCACATCCAGATGGTGACTGGCCGGCTGGAGCATGCCCGAACCGGCCTGAAGTTCCGGCAGGATGTGGCCGAGCAGGCCGGTTTCGGCCATCTGCGCGCAGGTTCGGTGGGCCCGGTTGGAGGCCATGATCAGGTCGAGTTCATGCGCGATCCGCTCCGGCGCCGGGGCCACGATGAGCCCACCCTGCCGCCCTGCCATGGCCAGGGTGCCGGGGTCGATCCTGAAGTCGAGACAGGCGGCGAACCGGAACACGCGCAGCAGGCGCAGCGGGTCGGCGGTGAAGGCCTCGGGTCCGGTTGCGCGCACCACGCCTGCGGCCAGATCCGCCCACCCCCCGGTGGGGTCGAGCAGGGTGGTGCCGGCAGCATCCGCCCCGGGATCGAGCAACAGCGGATCGATCCGCAGGGCCATGGCATTGATGGTCAGGTCCCGCCGGGTGAGGTCGTCGAGGATGTCGGTCGCGCCCTCGCGGAACGCGGCAAAATCGACACTCACCCCGCCGCTGACCACCCGGGCCGCTTCCTCGTCCCGCCCCAGGGCCACCAGGGCGCCGCCGCACAGTTCGGCCAGCCGCGCCGCCCAGGCACGGGCGCCGTCCCTGACCGTGAGATCGATGTCCGCCGGAGTCACCCCGCGCAGCAGGTCGCGAACCACCCCGCCGGCCAGATAGAGCGGCGCGCCCTGTTCCCCGAGGACGATTGCCAGGTGGCAACGCAGCCAGCCGGGCAGGAGGTCCGTCACCCGCCGGCCGAGCGGTTGCGGCGAGCGCGGTGGCCGCATCTCAGATCCGCCAGGCGAGCAGGTCATCGTCGGCAAGGGCCGTGAACCGGCCGGTCAGGATGGATCCATCCCCCCGGTCGACCAGCACCTCGGCCGGGGGCGTGGCGCCGTCGACCTTCCTGGCGTAGCGGATGACGATACCGGCCAGCAGCGGCAGGATCTCGGCCGCGCGGCCGGAGGCGCCCAGGCTGTCCCGGCCGAAACGCACCAGCCCGAGCGGCCCGGGCCGGTCGATCAGGCGCAGGGTCCAGTCGGCCGGGGCGCGCAGCCCGGCCAGTTGCTCGTTTTCCCGCTCGCTGCGGCCGACGATGAGCCAGACGCCATCGCCCAGCCGGAACTGGCGGCCGATGGACAGCAGCCGGTAGTCGTCGGCGGATCGCCTGGTCACCTGGGGAAAGAGGCCCTCGTGGAAATAGCGGATCCGCCCGGCCAGGTTCGGGTCGGTGAGCAGGCAGCCGCCTGCGGGCGTGGGATAGTCGACGATGCCCAGGCTGGCGGCGAGCGCCTTCTGCTGTTTCCGGCCGCGGCCGGAGATGGCGAGCAGTTGTTCCCGATCGATCAGCCCCTCCCGCTCCGGCCGGGTCGGCCGCATCAGCCGGGCCGAGAGCGGCCGCAGGAGGAGATCCTCGCAGCCCGAGTCGCGCTCGATCACCCGCATGGTATCGCGGCGCTGGGACATGGGCCGCTGGCCGAGCACCTCGCCGGTGACGAGGAAGGAGGCGCCCAGGACGGCCATGCGCTGCCGCGCCCGGGTGAGCATGAGGATCTTGCAGTCGATGCAGGGGTTGAAATGTTTGCCGAAGCCGTGCGCCGGCCGGTCGAGCATCTCCAGGTAGCCCTCGCTGAGGTCGACCAGCACTACCTCGAGGCCGTATTTCCCGGCCATTTCCCGGGTGTACTCCTCGGGTCGGAGGAGCAGGTCGTGGTCGAAGAACGGGGTGACGAACTTGAGCGCGATCACCCGCACGCCCAGATCCGCCACCACCCGGCAGGCGAGGATGGAATCGAGACCGCCCGAGAACAGCCCCAGCGCCGTGACCTGGCCGGTCATGGCGTTCTCCGGCCCGATTTACGCGCGAACAGCTCGCTGGCGTAGGCCCGGGTCTGGGCAGTGGGGTGGGCGCCACCGAGCATGCGCGCCAACTCCCCGACCTGCTCGTCCTGACCGAGCGGCACCATCACCGTCCGCGTCCGGCCCTCCTCGACCACCTTGTCCACCCGGAAGTGCAGGTCCGCGCAGGCGGCGATCTGCGGCAGGTGGGTGATGCAGAACACCTGGTGGTGCCCGGCCAGCTGGCTGATCTTGTCGGCCACCGCCTCCGCGGCCTGGCCGCCGATGCCGGCATCGACCTCGTCGAAGATGACCGTGTCCACCTGGTCGCGGCGGGCAAGCAGGCATTTCATGGCCAGCAGCAGGCGCGAGAGTTCACCGCCGGAGACGATGCGCACGAGCGGCTTGACCGGCTCACCCGGGTTGGCGGAGAAGAGAAACTCGACCAGGTCGCGGCCCGTTGGTTGCAGACCGGCCACGCCCGGATCCGCGGGCGGCCGCAGGTCCACCCGGAAGACCGCCTGGGGAAAGCTGAGCGAGACCAGTTCCTGTTCCATGCCGGCAGCGAGCCGCGTCGCCGCCTCGCCTCGCGCCTCGCTCAGGGCCGCGGCCGCCTGCAGGGCCGCGGTCGCGGTCTCGTCCACCCGCCGCTCGGCCCGGCCGATCTGCGCCTCCAGATCCTCGAGCCGGGCCAGTTCGGCCTCGGCAGCCTCGGCAAAGGCGAGCACCTCCTCCAGGGTCGGGCCGTACTTGCGCTGCAGCTGGCGGAGTTCGGCCAGCCGGGCGGAGATGAAGTCCAGCCGGGAGGGATCCGACGGGATCTCGTCCACGTACTTGTCCAGGAGGGCGGCCAGGTCCTCGAGTTCGTAGCCGGCGGCGGCCAGCCGCTCGGCCAGGGGGACGAGGTCGCGGTCGAGGGTGGCCGCCTGCAGCAGGTTCTTGCGAATCTCGGTGAGCCTGCCGCTGACCGAGTCCGCCAGCAGGCGGCCGGCGTCGCCGACCAGGCGCAGCAGGCCGTCCGAGGCCTTGAGCCGGTCGCGCTCGCGCTGCAGCGCCTCGTCCTCGCCCGCACTCACCCCGGCCTTGCGGATCTCAGTCAGCTGGAAGGTGAGAAAATCGCGGCGGCGCTCCTTGTCCTGCTCCCGTTCGCGCAGCTGCCGCAACTCCTGGGCGGCCTGCTGCCAGCGCCGGTACAGCTGGCCGAACCGCTGACGCTGGTCCCACAGGTCGGCGAACAGGTCCAGGTAATCGAGGTGGAAGCGGGGGTTGAGCAGCTGCTGCTGGTCGTGCTGGCTGGCGATGTTGACCAGGTGGGCGGTGAGCTCGGCGGCCAGCCGCCCGGTGACCGTACGGTCGTTGACATACAGGCGCGACCGGCCCTCCCGGGTGAGCACCCGGCGGACGATGCAGTGCTCGCCGTCGGCCAGGGCGTGCTCGTCGAGCAGGGCGCGCATCTCGGCGTGGTCCGGCCGCACCGTGAACACCGCCTCGATGTCGGCCTGGTCGCTGTCGCCGCGCACCCAGGAGGCTGTGCCCCGGCCGCCGGTGAGCAGGTTGATGGCCTGGAGGATGATGGACTTGCCGGCCCCGGTCTCGCCGGTGAGCACGATCAGGCCGGTCGGCTGCACCGAGAGATCGAGGTGCAGGGTGTCGATCAACGCCAGGTTCTGTACACGAAGTTCCTGCAGCATGGTTCTTTTCCGGTCAAGCGGAGGGACGGCGGGGTGCGCATTCTCCTTGACGCCCGCCCGTTCAGAATGTATCGTCTTGAAGATACATGTAAAAATCAGAAAACCGGAGGGGCGACGTGACGGAGTCCGTACAACTGAGCGCCAGTCTTGAAGATTACATCGAGGCCATCTATCATATCATCGCCGAAAAGCAGGTCGCCCGCGGCAAGGATATCTCCGCCCGCCTGGAGGTGAGCGGCGCCTCGGTCACCGAGGCCCTGCGCGCCCTGGCCAAGAAGGGGCTGATCAACTACGCCCCCTACGAGGTCATCACCATGACCCGCAAGGGCCGGGAGGCGGCCGAGGACGTGATCCGCCGCCACAACGCGCTCAAGCAGTTTTTCACGGACATCCTCGCCATCGAGGAGTCCGTCGCCGAACAGGGCGCCTGCCGCATCGAGCATGCCGCGCCGCCGAAGATCATCAACCGCATGGTCGATTTCATCCGCTTCCTCGAGGTCTGCCCCCGCGGCGGCAAGGACCTGATCAACGGCTTCGCCAGCTTCTGCGACCAGGGGCGGACCGAGGCCGACTGCGCCGCCTGTGTCTCCCACTGCCTCGAGGAGCGGGAGCCCAAACACCGCGGCTGAACCGGCGGTTTTCTCCCCCGGCCGGCCGGTGGCGGCTGTCCGGGGCCTATAGTACGCACTCCACCGGGCAGGTGCAACGGGTACCTCGCCTTTTCCCCCTGCAGCCGTTGCGGCGGCGCCCCGACTCGCCATGCCAGTCTACGAATTCACCGCCCTGACCGGCTCGGGCCGGAAAACCAAGGGCGTCATCGATGCCGACTCGGCCGCCGCCGCCCGGCAGAAAATCCGCAGCCAGGGCCACTACCCGGTGGAGATCCGCGAGACCTCGGCCAGGGCCGCCAGCCGCACCCGGCCTTCGTTCTTCTCGCTGCAGCTCGGCGGGCGGGTGCGGCCGCAGGAGGTGCATGTCGCCACCCGCCAGCTGGCCACCCTGCTCGGCGCCGGCATCCCGCTGGTGCCCGCGCTCGCCGGCCTGATCGAACAGACCGAGAGCCGCGCCTTCCGCACCATCCTCACCCAGATCAAGGACGCGGTCAACGAGGGCAACTCGCTCACCTCGGCCCTGGCCGAGCATCCCAAGCTCTTTTCCCGCATCTACGTCAACATGGTGCGCGCCGGCGAGGCCTCGGGCTCGCTCGACGTGGTCCTCGACCGGCTGGCCGAGTTCGGCGAGAACCAGCACGCCCTGCGCGCCCGCATCCGCGCGGCCATGCTCTACCCGCTGTTCATGGCCCTGGTCGGGGTGGTGGTGCTGTTCCTGCTGATCACCTTCATCGTGCCGAGCATCACCTCGGTGTTCGAGGGTACCCAGCAGGCCCTGCCCCTGCCCACGGTGCTGCTCATCGCCATGAGCGCCTTCCTGCGCCAGTTCTGGTGGGCGGTGCTGCTGGCCGTGCTGGCCGCGCTGGGCGGGTTGCGCTGGTACCTGCGCACCCCGTCCGGCCGGCGACGCTGGGACCGGCTCAAACTCACCCTGCCCGGCCTGCGCGACCTCAACGTCAAGACCGCCTCGGCCCGTTTCGGGCGGACCCTGTCGAGCCTGCTCCAGTCCGGGGTGCCGCTGGTCAGCTCGCTGCAGATCGTTCGCAACATCGTTGACAACGTCCTGCTCGCCGACCAGATCAACGAGGCCTGCCAGGAATTGGAAAAGGGCCGCAGCCTGTCGCAGTTCTTCCGCGGCGGACGCTGGTTCCCGCCCATGCTGGTGCAGATGATGGCCGTGGGGGAGCAGAGCGGCGCGCTCGACCGGATGCTGGCCAAGGCGGCGGACAGCTACGAGCGCGAGGTGGAGGCCAAGATCCTGGCCCTGACCTCGATGATCGAGCCGGTGATGATCCTGGTGATGGGCGTGGCGGTGAGCTTCATTGTCGTGTCCATCCTCCTGCCCATCTTCGAGATGAACCAGCTGATCAGGTAACCCGGAAGACCTCCTCCAGGGTGGTCAGGCCGGCGCGCACCTTGGCCAGCCCGTCCTCGCGCAGGGTGCGCATGCCGGTGGTGGCCATGGACTCCAGGGCCTGCTGCTTGATCTGGCCGGCGTCCGAGGTGGTGAGGATGAGTCCCTTCATCTCCGGGGTGAGACTCATCAGCTCGAAGATGCCGATCCGTCCCTTGTAGCCGGTGTGCAGGCACTCGGCGCAGCCGGCGCCGCGGTACAGCTGCGACGCCCCCTGCCCGTCCGCCGCGGTCAGCCCGGCCCGGTCCAGGTAGCTCTGCGGCGGCTCGTAGGCCTCGCGGCAGTGCGGGCAGATCTTGCGTACCAGCCGCTGGGCCATGATGGCGTTGACCGAACTGCTCACCAGGAAGGGCTCCACCCCCATGTCGATCAGCCGGGTGATGGCGCTGGCCGCATCGTTGGTGTGCAGGGTGGAGAACACCAGGTGGCCGGTGAGCGCCGACTGGATGGCGATCTCGGCGGTCTCCATGTCGCGGATCTCGCCCACCAGGATCACGTCCGGATCCTGGCGGACGATGGTGCGCAGGCCGTTGGCAAAGGTGAGGCCGATCTTGGGGTTGACCTGCATCTGGCTGATGCCGTTCATCTGGTACTCGATCGGGTCCTCGACCGTGATGATGTTCACGTCCGGGCTGTTGAGGATGCCCAGGGCCGAATAGAGGGTGGTGGTCTTGCCGCTGCCGGTGGGCCCGGTGACCAGGATGATGCCGTGCGGGGCGCGGATGAGTCGCAGGAAATGGTCCAGGTCCTGCCGCGACAGCCCCAGATCCTCCAGCGGCACGAGCGTGCTCGACTTGTCCAAGAGGCGCATCACCACCCGTTCACCGAACGAGGTGGGCAGGGTGGAGACGCGGATGTCGATGTTGCGGTCGGCGATGCGGATCTCGATACGGCCGTCCTGGGGCAGCCGCTTCTCGGCGATGTCCATGCGCGCCATGATCTTGATGCGCGAGATGAGCTTGCCCTGCACGTGCCGGGGCGGCGAATACATGTCGTAGAGGATGCCGTCCACCCGCTTGCGGATCTTCACCCGGTCCTTGTACGATTCGATGTGGATGTCGCTGGCGTTGTCGCGCACCGCCTGGCTGAGCACCAGGTTGACCAGCTTGATCACCGGCGCGTCGCTGGTGTCGTCGAGCAGGTCGGCTGTCTCCTCGATCTCGGAGAGAATCGACTCCGGATCCTCCTCGTGCATGTCCTGCATCACCTGGTCGGCCACGTCCTGGCGGGTCATGTCGTAGGCCGCGTTGATGGCCACGAAGATCTCCTGCTGCGGCGCGAGCACGGTGCGGATGCCCTCCCAGTCGAGCAGCCGCTGCAGGTCGTCGGCCTGCTGGAAGTGGACCGGCTCGGCCATGGCCAGGTAGGCGTCCTCGGGCGTGGCCACCGGGATCATCTTGAACTTCTTCAAAAACCCGATGGGCACCCGCGGCACGAAGAACGGGTCGAGGCGGGCCGGCAGACGCTGCACCACCGTCAGCCCGCACTGGGCGCCCCGCGCCGCGAGCAGGTCGGACTCGCTGATGCGGCGCTGCTGCACGAGGATCTCGCCGAGCCGGCCGCCCTTGTCCCGCTGCACCGCCAGCGCGCCTTCCAGATCCTCGGCCGCGAGCCCGCAGGACTCCCGGAGTATCTCCCCCAGGGGCCGGATCATCGCATCCCGCCCTGCAGGCCCGGCTGCACCACTGTTCTCATCGGTCCATCCACCGGCATCATCCCCTTTGCCTACTGGGCCGAGCCGCCGCCGGCGCGCAGGTTGTCGAGGTTTTCCCGGGCCACCTCGCGCAGCGGGTCCGCCTGCACCGCGCCCGCCGCGTTCTTCACCGGCTCGCGGGCGAGCACCCGCCGGTAGAGCCGCTCGGCATCCGCCTTCTTGCCCTCGCGCTCGCTGATCACGCCGAGGTTGATGAGCGCGGCGGCATTGTCCGGGTCGATCTTCAGGGCCTGGTCGAAATATTCCCGGGCCCGGGCCAGGTCGTTCTGCTGCAGTTTGGCAAAGCCGATGTCCGACAGGGACACGCTTTGCGCCGGGTTGGCGGTCGGGTGGAAGAACTGGTCGGCCACGTCGCCCGGATTCTTGTGCACCTTTTCCACGTCGTCCCGCTTCTTGTGGTACAGGGCCGCCAGTTCGGCCGGGTTCTCGACGATGCGCGGGGTGATGAAGATGTACAGGTTGGTCTTGCGCTGGGTGTCGCCGTGCGATTTGAACAGCCAGCCCAGCAGCGGCACGTCGCCGAGCACCGGCACCTTGTAGTTGCTGGCGGTGGTGTCCTGGCCGATCATGCCGCCGATGACCACGGTCTCCTCGTTGTGCACCACCACGGTGGTGTCGGCGGTGCGGGTGAAGGTGCTGGGCGTGGTGGTCAGTTCCGAGCCCTTGAGCTTGATCACCTCGACGTTGATCTCCAGCCGGACCACGTCGGCCTGGTTGATCTGCGGGGTGATCGCCAGGGTGGTGGCCACGTCCTTGTACTCGTAGTTGGTGTAGTCCTGCTGGGCCTCGGTGGTGTTGCGGCTGGTGATGTAGGGCACGTTCTCGCCCACCTTGATGGTCGCCTTCTTGTTGTCGGTGGTGAGGATCTGCGGGGTGGCGATGACGTTGACGTCGTCGTCGTTCTTGTAGGCGTTGACCACCGCCCCGAGGTTGGGGAAGGTGACCCCGCCGATCTCGATGCCCTTCTGCAGCACCCCCAGGGCGAAGCCGGGGGGCAGCACCGCCGGGTTGGCGCTCATCCCCCGGATCACCCCGTAGGGCTCGTTGGCATTGCCGCTGAAGCCGCCGAACAGGGTGCCGGTCTCGTCGTTGTAGGTGCCGCTGCCGCCCCACTCGACCCCGATCTTGAAGTCCTTGTTCACCTGGACCTCCATGATCAGGGCCTCCAGGTAGACCATGCGCCGGGGGATGTCGAGTTTCTTGATCACCCCTTCCACCGCCTCGTACTCCTCGCGCGGCCCGGTGATGATGAGCGAGTTGGTCTCCAGGTCGGCGACGATCTTGATATCCTTGGAGAT
>JAGODN010000127.1 GCA_017998195.1 Desulfobulbus sp.
TCGCCCTGCGCGGCTACGATGAGGAACTGGCCGCGGTGCGCCGGCTCCTCCGGGAAAACGGCGTCACCGCTCCGGCCTCGCCCCTGGCCGGCTTCGAGGAGGGGTGCCGCGCCGCCGGCCGCCGGCCGCTCGACTACAGCTCCAAGTTCAGTGTCCGCCTGGACCCCGACTGCACCGCCCGCGAGGCCATGGTCCACATCTACCGGCAGTTGCTCGTGACCATCAGCCGCAACCTGCCGGGGACCGTCGACGATCTCGACCCGGAGTTCCTCCACGACCTGCGCGTGGCCATCCGCCGCACCCGCTCCGGCCTGAGCCTGGTCAAGGAGGTGCTGCCGGCGGAGGTGGTCGAATCCGCCCGCCGCGACTTTGCCGCCCTCGGCGCCCTCACCGGTCCCACCCGCGACCTGGACGTGTACCTGGAGCAGCGTGACTCTTACCTGGAGCGGTTGCCCGAGGTGCTGCGGCCGGGGCTGGGCGGCTTCTTCGCCGACCTCGCCGCCCGCCGGCGCGCCGCGCAGCAGCGCCTGGCCCGCGGCCTGCGCGGCAAGAAGACCAAAGCCGCGCTCGCCGCCTGGAAGCGCCACCTGAACGCCAGGAGCCCCCAGCCGGCGGACCGGGCCGAGGTGCCGGTGATCGAGCTGGCCGGCCGGATCATCCACCGCCGCGCCAAGCGGGTGCTGCGCGACGGCCGCGCCCTGCACGCCGCCACCCCGGACGCGGAGGTGCATCGGCTGCGCATCCAGTGCAAGAAGCTGCGCTACGCCCTCGAGTTCTTCGGCTCGCTCTACCCGGAGGACGACATGGCCCTGCTCGTGCGCCAGCTCAAGCGGCTGCAGGACATCCTCGGCGACTTCAACGACCTGTCCGTGCAGCAGCAGCTGCTCGCCGCCACCCTGGCCGGGCTGCGCAAGGGCGCGCGCGCGGACCTCGGCCTGGCCGCGGCCCTGGGCGGGCTGATGCAGAGCCTGTACCAGGAACAGCAGGCGCTGCGCGACCATTTCAGCGAGGCCTTCGCCCGGTTCGCCGACCCGGAAACCACCGACCTCTACCGCACCCTGTTTCGCCCCCGGGAGGAGCCGGCATGAGCATCTTCGCGGTCTACAACATCAAGGGCGGGGTGGGTAAAACCGCCGCCTCGGTCAACCTCGCCTATCTCTCGTCCCGCCAGGGGCGCACCCTGCTCTGCGACATGGACCCGCAGGGATCGGCCTCGTACTACTTCCGCATCCGCCCGGGCAGCAAGTTCAGCGGCAAGAAACTGCTCAAGGGCGGGCACCACATCGAGGACAACATCAAGGCCACCGATTTCGACGGCCTGGACATGCTGCCCGCGGACTTTTCCTACCGCAACATCGACATCGCCCTGGACGACTGCAAGAAGTCGCACCACCGGCTGGCCAAGGTGCTGCGCCCGCTCGAGGAGGAGTACGAGCGCATCTTCCTCGACTGCCCGCCGAACATCACCCTGTTGTCCGAGAACATCTTCCACGCCGCGGACCACATCCTCGTGCCCATGATCCCCACCACCCTGTCGGTGCTTTCCCTGCGGCAGCTGTTCGACTTCCTCGAATCCACCGGCCTGGGCCGAACCAAGCTGCTCATCTTCTTTTCCATGGCCGAGAAACGGAAGAAGATGCACCTGGAGACCATGCAGGGCTTGGCCGGCAAGCCGGGCGTGCTCGCCTCGGTCATCCCCTATTCGGCGGACGTCGAGCGCATGGGCGTGTTTCGCCAGCCGCTGGGCGCGGCCCTGCCCGGGTCGATGGCCGCCAAAGCCTACGAGAGCCTCTGGCATGAAATACGCGAACGTGTTGCCGCCTGACCGCAAACAGCTCTTCCTCTGCCGCCACGCCAAGTCGAGCTGGGACGACGCCAGCTTAAGCGACGTGGAGCGGCCCCTGAACAAGCGCGGCCGCCGCGACGCCCCGGAGATGGGCCGGCGGCTGGCGGAGCGCGGCCTGCTGCCGGACCTGATCCTCGCCAGCCACGCGACCCGGGCCTGGACCACGGCCGAGGCCTACGCCGACCGGCTCGGCTACCCGCCGGACCGCATCCAGGTGGACCCGGGCCTGTACACGGCCACCGCCGCCTCCCTGCTCGCCCTGGTGCGCGCCCTGGAACCGCGGCTCGGCCGGATCCTGCTGGTCGGCCACAACCCTGAATGCACCGCCTTCGCCAACCTGCTCGGCAACCTGGACCTCGACAACCTGCCCACCGGCGGCATCGTCGCCCTGGAGTTCCACACCCGGTCCTGGCAGGAGATACTGCCGGGCCAGGGACAGCTGCTGTTCGTCGATTTTCCCAAGAATGTCGCCTGATCCCCCGTCCGCCGCGCCCGCCTGCCGGCGCTGCCGCCACTTTTTCATCACCCACGAGCCGAAGCGGCCGCAGGGCTGCCGGGCCTACGGCTTCAAGGGCCGCGAACTGCCCGCGCAGGCGGTGCGGCGCCTCTCCGGCCGCCCCTGCCTGCTGTTCGCCGGCCGCTAGCGTCCGGCAGCGCACATCGGGCTGGATTTTTCCCCGGAAACTGCTACTATTCCCCATTCCCCGCCGCCATGCGGCGATCCCGGGGCCCGGCCCAGGCCGCGCCCCGGCGGTCCGGCTGCGGGCGGACACAGAGCGGAGCGGCCATGCACTTCTCATCCTTTGGTGAAAAACTCTCGTCAGGCGCGGGCATCCTCAGCCTGATGGACGATCTCGGCAAGGCCATGGCCGATGGCGACCTGATCATGATGGGCGGCGGCAACCCCGGCCACATCCCGGCCATCCAGGAGGTGGTGCGCGCCCGCCTGCATCGGATCCTCGACGACGACCAGGCCCTGCGCAAGCTCATCGGCATCTACGACCCGCCCCGGGGGGACCGCGACTTCCGCCGCGCCCTGGCCGCGCTTCTGCGGCAGGAGTACGGCTGGGATCTCGACGAGGACAACATCTGTCTGACCAACGGCAGCCAGGGGGCCTTCTTTCTCCTGTTCAACCTGCTCGCCGGCCGGACACGGGACGGTGGCCGGCGGAAGATCCTCCTGCCGCTGGCGCCCGAGTACATCGGCTACGCGGACCTGGGCATCGAGGAGGATCTGTTCGTGGCGGTGCAGCCGCGCATCGAGATCCTGGACGAGCCCTATTTCAAGTACCGGGTGGATTTCGACCGCATCGCCATCAATGAGGAGATCGGCGCCATCTGCGTCAGCCGGCCGACCAACCCCACCGGCAACGTGCTCACCGACGACGAGGTCGCCGGCCTGGCCGAACTCGCCGCGGCGCACGAGATCCCCCTGATCGTCGACGGCGCCTACGGCCTGCCCTTTCCGGGCATGGTCTACACCGGGGCCAGCCCGGTGTGGAACGAGCACCTGGTGCTCTGCCTGTCGCTCTCCAAGTTCGGCCTGCCGGCAGTGCGCACCGGCATCGTCATCGGCGGGCGGGAGTTGATCCGCGCCCTGTCCGGCATGAACGCGGTGGTCAACCTGGCGCCCTCCTCGTTCGGGGCCATGCTCACCGCGGACCTGGTGCGCAGCGGCGAGATCCTCCGCCTGGGCCGCGAGGTGATCCGCCCCTTTTACCAGCGCAAACGCGACCTGGCCCTGGCCGCGCTGGCCGAGTCCTGTGCCGGCCTGCCCTTTCGGGTGCATGTGCCCGAGGGCGCCTTTTTCCTGTGGCTGTGGTTCCCGGGGCTGCCGGTCGAAAGCGGCGCGCTCTACGAGCGGCTCAAGGCCCGCGGCGTGCTGGTGGTGTCCGGCCACTGGTTCTTCCCCGGTCTTGACGGCGGCTGGCCGCACACCGGGGAGTGCCTGCGGCTCACCTACTCGCAGGACGAGGCCGAGGTGCGCCGGGGTATCGCCATCATCGGTGACGAGATCCGGCGGGTTTTTCAGCAATCAGGACACTGAGGAGGGAGAGTGCAACGAATCGGCGCAATTCTTTTAGGCCTGCTGCTCCTCCAGTCCCCCGTCCACGCAGGCTGCGAGTCGGGCGACTGCAAAAACGGTGCGGGCCGGCTGACCGGCAGCGACGGCCGCGTCTACGAGGGGCAGTTCCGCGACGGCTACCTCTGGGGTACGGGCACGCTCACCCAGCCGGACGGCACGGTCTACAAGGGCCAGTTCGTCAAGGGCCGCTTCCACGGCGAGGGCGTGCTCGTCGGCAAGAACGGCCGGCGCTACACCGGCGGGTTCCGTGACGGGGTGATCCACGGCCGGGGCCGGTTGATCACCCCGGACGGCCTGGACTACACCGGCGAGTTCGAACTGGGCCGGTTCAGCGGCAAGGGCACCCTGTTCTACCCGGACGGCCGCGAGTATGCCGGCGACTTCCGCAGCAACGTGGTCGAGGGCAGGGGCAAGCTCACCTACGCCGACGGCTCCACCTTCGAGGGTGATTTCGTCGATGGCCGGCCCGGGGGCCAGGGGGTGCGCCGCTACCTGGACGGCTCACGCTACACCGGCCGCTTTGTCGGTGACCGCCGCGAAGGGCAGGGCGTACTCGAGACCGCGGACGGCAATCGCTACGAGGGCAGCTTCGCGGCAGACCTGTACAACGGCCCGGGCACCCTGACCACAGCCGACGGCACGGTCTCCGCCGGCACCTTCAAGGACGGCCTGCTCACCGGACCCGGCACCATGACCCGGGCCGACGGCAGCCGCTACGAGGGCGCCTTTGCGGCCGGCCAGCCCCACGGCAAGGGCACCATGCGCTACGCCGACGGTTCGCTCTACGAGGGCCTGTGGGCAGAGGGCAGGCGCCAGGGCAAGGGCCGCCTCAAATACGCCGACGGCGGCCGTTATGACGGCGAATTCGTCGCTGACCGGCGCGAGGGCCAGGGCCGTTGGAAAAAGGCGGACGGCACGGTGGTCGCCGGCCTCTTTGCCGGGGATGAGCCGGTGGCGCCGCCCCCGCCGTCCGCACAACCGGCTCCCGAGCCCGAACCGCCGGCCGAGGTCAGCGCCTCACCGCCGCCGGTGGTGGAGGAGCCCCTGCCGCCCGCGGCCGGGCCGGCACCTGCAGCGGAACCGGTGGCGACCGAACCCGCACCGGAACCCGCGCCGGAACCGGCAGTTTCCGCCCCCCGGGTCGCCGCGGCCGAGCCAAAAACGCAGGCCGCGCCGGCACGGGCAGCGAACCCGGTCGACGACCAACCCGAGGCCGGCGATGCGACCACCGCTGCCGCTGCTGCCGCCGCCGAGCCCGCGGCCCAGCCCGAGCCGAAGGCCGGCGGCACCGACCTGTACAGCCGCGGAGGCGTGCTCTACAGCGATGCCGCGGCCAGCACACCCTTCACCGGCAAGGCCCTCAACACCCTGGAAGACGGCGCCACCTACAAGGGCAGCTACGTCAAGGGGCTGATGGACGGCCGGGGCGAGCTGCGGCACCCCAGCGGCGACCACTACAGCGGCACCTTTAGGCAGGGCCGGATGCACGGCCGCGGGGTCTACACCCATGCCGACGGCCGCCGCTACGACGGCGAGTTCAAGGACGGCCGCATGCACGGCCGGGGCGCTTACACCTACCCCGACGGCTCCCGCTTCACCGGCGCCTTCAAGGACGGGCGGTTCCATGGCCAGGGCCTGTACCTGTTCGCCGACGGCAGCCGCTACGAGGGCGAGTTCCGGGACGGCCTGTTCGCGGGTCGCGGCGTGCTCAGCTACGCCGACGGCAAGCGCTACGCGGGCTCGTTCAAGGACGATCTGCCCGACGGCCAGGGCACCCTCTCCGCCCCGGACGGCAGCGTTTACGAGGGCGCCTTCAGCCGCGGACGGCGTAACGGCCGGGGCAGCATCACCTTTGCCGACGGCCGCACCGTCGACGGCACCTTTGTCAACGACCGGCTGGTGCGATGAGCATCGGCCGGCCGGACCGGACCGTTTCCGGATCAGTCCAACCCTAGAGGCAGCTAACCATGTTGTGGAAGTACCGGACCATTCTGTTCGAGTTCACCAAGGACGGCCTGCTCGGCGACCGCTATGTCGACGACGAGGAGATGGAGAGGAGTCTCAACGAGCTGGGCGCGCTCGGCTGGGAACTGGTGAACGTGACCCTGCTCCAGGACGGCCTGCTGGCCATCCTCAAACATGCCGCCGCTGCGGACACCGTGACGGCCGGGCCCACGGTGCGGCCGGTTGCGGCGGCCGCACCAGGCCCCGAGCGCGCGGCCAGGCCGCCCGAACCGGTCGAATCGGACGACTTGGAGGAACTGGACGAACCGGAGGAAGTGGAGGACGAGGTGGCCGAGGAGGCGCCGCTCCTGGTCTCGCCGGTGATCCGTGAGCGGCCGCGGCCCGCCTCCCCCGCGTTCCGCCAGCCGGTCGCGGCCCTGGAGGACGAGGACGATCTCCCGCCCCTGCGCGGCCTGGAGCGGCAGCGCCAGGAAGGCCGCCAGCGGCGCGAACCGGATTTCGTCGATGCCATCAGGATATCCTGAACCGGCCATGACACGGCCGGACCGTAGCCGCAACACACACCGCTGAGCACCCATGGGCGGCTATATCCTCAAACGGCTGTTGCTCATGGTGCCGACCCTGTTCGGCGTCATGCTCATCACCTTTGCCATCACCCAGTTCGTGCCCGGCGGGCCGGTGGAACGGCTGGTGGCCCAGTTGAGCGGCTACGGCGCGGGCGGCGACACCACCAGCGGCGGCCTCTACCAGGGCAACAAGGGGCTGGATCAGGAGCGGGTCGAGCAGCTGAAGAAGCTTTACGGCTTCGACCGGCCGCCGCTCACCCGCTTCCTCACCATGATGCGCCAGTACCTGGTGTTCGATTTCGGCCACTCCTACTACCACCACAGGAGCGTCAGCGAACTGGTGGTTTCCAAGCTGCCGGTGTCCATGTCGCTGGGGTTGTGGACCTTTGTCATCGTCTACTCGGTGTGCATCCCGCTGGGCATCGCCAAGGCGGTGCGCGACGGCTCGGCCTTCGACGTGGCCACCAGCACCGTCATCCTGGTGGGGTACGCCATCCCCGGCTTCGTGCTCGGCATCGTGCTCATTGTCCTGTTCGGCGGCGGCAGCTTCTTTAACCTGTTCCCGCTGCGCGGCCTGGTCTCGGACAACTGGCACCAG
>JAGODN010000128.1 GCA_017998195.1 Desulfobulbus sp.
GTGCACCTCCGGCGACACGAGGGCGTCCAGCCCCCTGAAAAATTCGAGATTGTGGCGCAGCACCGCCTGCTTCCGGTGGAAACTCCACAGGGAGATGAGCGGATCGAGGCGTTCGAGGTACCGCGGCAGGGCCAGCATCTCCAGGCGGCAGCGGTGCCCCGGATAGAGCGCGGCTATTTCCCGGGCCAGGGCCAGTTCCTCGGGGGTGGAACAGGCGATGACGACCTCGATCTGCGGACAGTCCCGGGAAAGGACAAAGGCAAAGGGGGCCGCGTGGGGCACCTGGTGGGGGACGGCATGGTTGAAAAGAAAGGCGACGCGCACGCAGGCACCTCCCGTGGAGCCCGTTCCTGGTCGATATGGTGTGGAATTTTTTGGGTGTTAGTTGTATTTCGCGGCGAGGAACGGTTTCGCGCGCTGCTCCTCGTCGTCGGGTTCGACGTGCACGACCACGTCCTTGAGCCCCGGATAGGCCGAGCACAGCCAGACTTCGAGTTCCTGGGCGATGCGATGCCCCTCGGCCACGGCGATGGTCGGGTCGACAAGGATGCTCAGGTCCATGTGCACGAACGCCCCGGTCCCGCGGGTGCGGATGTTGTGCGTACCCCTGACGCCGGGGAAGGTCAGGACCTTCGCCTGCACCTCGTACGGGTTCAACCGGGCCTTGTCCGAGAAGGTGGTGTTGACCCCCTTGAACACCTCGATGGCCGCGACCGCGATGGCGAGGGCAACCAGCAGGCCGACAATGGGGTCGGCGATGGGCACGCCGGCACGGACCAGGGCGAGGGAGACGATGACGCCCAGGGTCACCCAGATGTCGGACAGGGTGTGCTTCGCGTCCGACTGCAGCACCTCGCTGTCGAGCGCCCGGCCTCGGCGCCGCTCGTACCACACGACAAAGACGTTGACCGCGAGCGTCACGAGCATGACCGCAAACGACGTGGCCGTCACCGTAATCTCAGGCAGGATGCCGCTCTGCGCGTAGGCCAGGAGGGTCTCGACGGAACCGCTGCCGACCCGCCAGGCGGCGAGCACGAGCAACACACCGATGACCGCGCTGGCAAACGACTCGTACTTCTGGTGCCCGTACGGGTGGCCCTCGTCCAATGGCTTGCTGGCGGCAACCATGGCAACAAGGGCCACGACATTGCCCGAGGCATCGGTCAGGGAGTGAATGCCGTCGGCAAGCATGGCGGTGGAACCGCTGACAAGGCCCCAGATGGCCTTGGCTGCCGAGACGACAACGTTCAGGACGAGAATCTGCCAGAGAACCCGCTTGATGCCGCGGGAACGCGCCTCGGTTCCTCCACTCATTCGCCACCTTCCTCGTCTCGACGACGCACGCCTGGGACCGGATACCTGCCGCCCCTGTGACCATCCACGCCCTGCTCCAGCGAACCGGCATTGCTGCTCATTTGTCCCTCCCCCCGATGGGCAGGGAGAGCAGCCCGCCCGTGCTCTTTAAGCCGAAGCGCGGTCCAAGGCAAGGGGAACCACAGGCGTGACCACCCTGTGCCCCCGCCAGCCGGCGCCTTCCCCCCTCACTCCCGCCACTTCTCGGCGGCGGGCGGCAGTTCGTTCAGTTCGGCGCGGGCCGTTTGCCAGGCGGGGTAGTGTTCGTCGAGCAGGCGGACAAAGCGGTCGTTGTGGGTGGGTTCGATCAGGTGGAGCAGTTCGTGCACGAGCACGTACTCGAGCAGGTCGCGCGGTTTCCTGACCAGTTCGGTGTTCAGGCGGATGTGCCCGGCCCGGGGGTTGCAACTGCCCCACCTGGTTTTCATGCGCTGACAGCAATGGATTACCGCCACGCGCCTGTGGCCGCCGCATCGCTGCTCCCGCTGAATGGACTCTCGCACCCGATGGGACACTGGAGAACAAACACCGTCCGTGAAAAGAACACCTCCCTGTCCGCCAGGACGGCCCGACACCGGGACAGACCTCCACCAGCACAAAAGCCTCCTCGCCCACACGGGCGGGAGGCTTTTTTTGTGTTTCGGCCCGGTTTCCGGGGCCGGGCAAGGCCCTGGAATCGTCCAGCAAATGAGATATTGATGGACAATTCGGGCGCAAACCCTTACCTTGTTGTCTATTAAATCAGCACATAGAAAACAAAACACCGTATGCCGCCATCGATCCGGGAGGGATCACCCCAGCCATGACCATTTTCGGCTATGCCCGCGCCTCCATCAGCCAGCCTTCGCTCGACCCGCAGATCGACGTTCTCAGCCGTCACGGCGTACGTGCGGCGCACCTGTTCACCGACGCCCCCGCCGGCCGCCGGGCCGAGCGCGCCGGTCTGCAGGGGCTGCAGGGCGCGGTGCGCTCCGGCGACACGGTGCTCGTCACCCGGCTCGACCGGCTCGGCCGCGACCTGAACGAACTGATCGAGCTGATCCGCGCTTTCGATGCGGCCGGCGTGGGGTTGCGCTTTCTCGAGGACGACATCACAACCGAGAACGGCCTGGCCCGGGTGGTGCTGGCCGTGCTCGTGGCCGAGGCCCAGGCCGAGCGGCGGCGGCTGCAGGAGCGGACCAGCGAGGGCCGGGTGGAGGCGCGCGAAAAGGGGGTCCGCTTCGGCCGCAAGCCCTCGGTGGACCGGGCCCTGGTGCAGGAACTGCGCCGCCAGGGACTGGGCGCCACGGACATCGCCCGGCAGATGCACATCGGCCGGTCCACGGTCTACACCATCCTCCACTCGGGCCAGCGCGACGAACCCGAGGACGGACCCTGAGTGCGCGTTCGGCCTTCCCGCCGCACCCGGAACCCGTCCCGCACCAGCCCCGCCTTCAGGGGGCGCACGACAAGGAGAACCAGCATGACCCAAACCCACACCCCCGCGGTCGAGGTGACCGCCATCCCCGATTTCTGGGACCAGGTGCACAAGGCCGAGCACCTGTTTCTCGGTCTTGATTACGACGGCACCCTGGCCCCGTTCGCGGTGGATCCCATGCAGGCCCGGCCCCTGCCCGGTGCCACCGAGCTGATTCGCGAACTGGCCGCTGACGGCCGCACCCGGGTGGCCATCATCTCCGGCCGACCGGTGACCGAGGTGCTCGCCCTGCTCGACCACCCGCCGGTGACCGTGGTCGGCAGCCACGGCTTCGAGTTCTGCCCGGCAGGGGGCGACTGCGTGGTCCGTCAGCCCACCGCGGCCCAGGCCCGTGGCCTGCTCGAGGTGCGCACCAGCCTGCTCGGCCGCGACTACGCCCACAAGATCGAGATCAAGGTGGCCTCGGTGGCCCTGCACACCCGCGGCCTGGACCCGGCCCTGGCCGTGGCCATGGAAGAGGAGGTGGCCGGCGAATGGGCCGCGCGCGCCCCGGAGTTCGGCCTGGAATGCCGCCGCTTCAACGGCGGCGTGGAGATCCGCTGCGCCGGCCGGGACAAGGGCACGGCCCTGTTGGAACTGCTCGCCCGTCAGCCGGACACGGTGCTGCCCGTGTACCTGGGCGACGACGACACCGACGAGGACGCCTTTGCCGTGCTGCGCGGCAGCGGCATCCCCATCAAGGTGGGCGATGACCGCTGGCCCACCGCGGCCCGGGGCTTCCTGCCCGACTGCCGGGCCGTGGTCGAGTTTCTCCGCGCCTGGGCCGCCCACACGAGAACAGCACGGAGGTAAGCCCATGGAAACAACCCGACTCACCGTGGTTTCGAACCGGTTGGCCATTGTCGTCGACCGGGACGAGAGCGGCCAGTACACCATCAAACCCGGCAGCGGCGGGCTGGTCACCGCGCTCGGCCCGGTGCTGCGCGACCGCGGCGGCCAGTGGATCGGCTGGCTCGGATCGAGCCTGCAGGACGAACTCCACGGCGATGCGCTCGGCGAACTGCTCGGCCGGGGCTCGCGCGTCACCGGCTACGACCTGGTGCCGGTGGAGCTGAGCGAGGAGGAGATCGAAAAATACTACTTCGGTTTCTCCAACGAGATCCTCTGGCCGCTGTTCCACGACCTGCCCTCGCGCTGCAACTTCGACCCGGCCTACTGGCGGGTCTACGAGCAGGTGAACGACAAGTTCGCCCGGGTGGTGGCCGCCAACACCGGCGAGGAGGAGGATTACGTCTGGGTGCACGACTACCAGCTCATCCTGGTGGCCGACTGCCTCAGGCGCATGCAGGTCAAACGGCAGACCGGCTTCTTCCTGCACATCCCCTTCCCGCCCCTGGACGGCTTCATCCGCCTGCCCTGGCGGTTCCAGGTGCTCGACGCCCTGCTCCAGTACGACCTGGTCGGTTTCCAGACCGTGCGCGACCGCCGCAACTTCATGGACTGCGTGCGCATGCTCAAACCCGATGCCCGTGTCACCGGCCAGGGGCGGTTGAGCCGCTGCTTCACCCCGGAGCGCGAGGTGCTGGTCGGCACCTTCCCGATCAGCATCGACTGCAAGCAGTTCGCCAGGACCGCCGCCAGCCGCGAGGTCGAGGACCAGGCCTGGATCGTGCACGCCAACCTGCCCGAACGCCAGCTGCTCCTCGGCGTGGACCGGCTCGACTACACCAAGGGCATCCCCCTGCGGCTTGCGGCCTTTGCCAACGCCCTGGAGCGCTACCCGGAGCTGCGCCGCAACGTCTCGCTCGTCCAGGTGGTGGTCCCCAGCCGCGAGGAGGTGCCCGAGTACGAGGCGCTCAAGCGCGAGATCGAGCGGCTGGTGGGCGAGATCAACGGCCGCTTCACCGAGGTGGGCTGGACGCCGATCCACTACATCTACCGCTCGCTCAGCCGGGTGGAGCTGCTCGCCTACTACCGCACCTGCGAGGTCGCCCTGATCACCCCGCTCAAGGACGGCATGAACCTGGTGGCCAAGGAGTTCTGCGCCTGCTCCATCGAGAACAACGGCGTGCTCATCCTCAGCGAGTTCGCCGGGGCCGCGGCCCAGCTGCAGAACGGCGCCCTGCTCGTCAACCCGTTCGACATCGAGGGCGTGGCCGACGCCATCCACCGGGCCTGCACCATGGAGGCGGACGAACGCCACCGCCGCATGGAGAAGATGCGCCGCTCCATCCACAAGTACGACATCTTCCGCTGGGTGAACGGGTTTCTCAGCGCCGGCGTGCACAAGGATCTGAGCCAGTTCCCGCGGGTCGAGTTCTATGTGCCCCAACCGGACCCGTCCGAGTTGTAACGCCCGCCCCCCTGCCCGCGGTCCCCGGCCGCGGACGAACGCGCCCATCGTCATCAGCCATCACCCGGCGACCGGCCCCGGGGCCGGCCGCCTTCTTTTCTTGCGAGGAACAGCACCATGGCCAACAACAACGGCTCCGATCCGCTCTGGTACAAGGACGCCATCATCTACGAACTGCACGTCAAGGCCTTCTGCGACCGAAGCGGCGACGGCATCGGCGATTTCCGCGGGCTGATCGACAAGCTCGACTACATCAAGGATCTGGGCGTCACCGCCATCTGGCTCCTGCCCTTTTACCCGTCACCGCAGAAGGACGACGGCTACGACATCGCCGACTACCGCGGCGTGCATTCGGACTACGGCACCCTGCGCGACTTCCGCCAGTTCGTGCGCGAGGCCCACAACCGCGGCCTCAAGGTGATCACCGAGCTGGTGATCAACCACACCTCGGACCAGCACCCCTGGTTCCAGGAGGCACGCCGGGCCAAGCCCGGGTCCGCGGCGCACCGCTTCTACGTGTGGAGTGACACGGACGCCAAATTCCCGGAGACGCGGATCATCTTCACCGACACCGAGACCAGCAACTGGGCCTGGGACCCGGTGGCCGGGGCCTACTACTGGCACCGCTTCTTCAGCCACCAGCCGGACCTGAACCTGAACAACCCGCAGGTGGTCAAGGCGGTGACCCGCATCCTCAACTTCTGGCTGGATATCGGCGTGGACGGCCTGCGCCTGGACGCGGTGCCCTACCTGTGCGTGCGCGAGGGCACCAACAACGAAAACCTGCCCGAGACGCACGCGGTCATCCGCGAGATCCGCCGGGAGATGGACAAGGACTACGCCAACCGGATGCTGCTCGCCGAGGCCAACCAGTGGCCCGAGGACACGGCCGCCTACTTCGGCGACGGCGACGAGTGCCACATGGCCTTCCATTTCCCGCTCATGCCGCGCATCTACATGGCGCTCCGGCAGGAGGACCGCACCCCGATCATCGACATCCTCGAGCGCACCCCGGCCATCCCGGACAGCTGCCAGTGGGGCATCTTCCTGCGCAACCACGATGAACTCACCCTGGAGATGGTCACCGACGAGGAACGCGACTACATGTACCGCGAGTACGCCCGCGACCCGCGCATGCGCGTCAACGTGGGCATCCGCCGGCGACTGGCGCCGCTGGTGAACAACTCGCGGCGACGGCTGGAGCTGCTCAACAGCCTGCTCCTGTCCATGCCCGGCACGCCGATCCTCTACTACGGCGACGAGATCGGCATGGGCGACAACATCTTCCTGGGCGACCGCAACGCCGTGCGCACGCCCATGCAGTGGTCCATGGACCGCAACGCCGGCTTCTCCCGCGCCGATCCGGCCAGTCTCTACCTGCCGGTGCACATGGATCCGGTGTACGGCTATGCCGCGATCAACGTCGAGGCCCAGGAGCGCGACCCGTCGTCGCTGCTGCACTTCATGAAGCGGATGATCGCCCTGCGCCGCCAGCACCGGGCCTTTGGCCGGGGCACGATCGAGTTCCTGCGGCCGGAGAACCGCAAGGTGCTCGTCTACCTGCGCCGCTGGCGGGCGGACGTGCTGCTCATCGTGGCCAACCTGTCGCGCTTTGTCCAGCCGGCGGAACTGGATCTCGGCGAGTTCCAGGGCTGGGTGCCGGTGGAGATGATCGGCCGCACCGAGTTTCCCGCCATCGGCGAGCTGCCCTACTTCCTCACCCTGGGACCGCACTCGTTCTACTGGTTCCGGCTGGAGCCGCCGGCCGAATCCATTGTCCGGCGCTCGGCCGCGACCGACGAGGGCCGGCCCCTGCCGCTCGTCACCATCGGCGAAAACTGGACCGGCACGCTCGAGGGCGCGTTCCAGCATGTGCTCGAAAACGAGGTGCTGCCCGACTGGCTGCCGCGGCAGCGCTGGTATCGCGCCAA
>JAGODN010000129.1 GCA_017998195.1 Desulfobulbus sp.
GATGTGGACTGGCCCATCCGGTATTCATTGAGGATCTGGTTGCGCAGCTGGCGGACGCGGCGAATGGAAACCGGTTCGCCATGCTGTTCATGGCAATAGATCGCCAGCAGGATATAGGTGATCAGGCCGGCCAGCATCTGGATCATGAGGCCATGGCGGCTTCGTGAGATGAGGTGATAGACCTTGAGGTGCCGCTTCCACCAGGCAAAGAAGGTTTCGATCTGCCAGCGCAGCTTGTAGATCTGGGCGACCTGTTCGGCGGTCAGGTCGAAGCGGCTGGTGGCAATCCAGTAGGATGTGCCATCGACCGTGTAGCCGACCAGGCGCAGCGGGAGGTTCGTCTGATTCACCCCTTCCCGGCCCAGCAGTACCTTGGCATCGGAAAAGACGATGCCTCCGGGCGCAACGGGAAGGGATTCCAGGCAGGTCTTGATGGTGTTCTCCTTGATGCGGGTCACGAAATGCTTGCCTGCCGCCTGCAGCTGGTCGAAATCGCCGTGACTCTGGTAGCCCCGGTCGCTCACCGCGGTTTCCCCCGGCGCCAGGATCCGGTCGACAAAGGGGCGCTCGCCACCCTTGCCACTGGTGAGGAAGATCTTGCGGGGTATGCCGCGATTGAGGTCGAAGCCGATATGGCTTTTGGCCTTTTTGGCGCCTTTGCGGTAATCGGCCCAATCCATGGAGAGCACGGCATCGATCAGTGAACCGTCGATGGCGACCAGTCGGCCCAATTCGGGGTGCTTGTCGGGCAGCACGGTGACGGCCTCATGCTGCAATGCTTCGAAGACCTGCAGGAATTGTTCGAGGCCCCGCTCGTTCATGGCCTCGAAGAACGAACTTTTGGCAATGCCTTTCTTCGGGGCAATGTGCTCGCGGGCAAAGTCGTCCTCTTCCAGGGACTGGAGGAGATGCCTGCCGGAGGTATGCTCCTGCAGGTGGAAGTAGATGAGGGCATGAAGCTGGTCTTCAAAATCCATCTGCAGCGGTCGGTTGCCTCGGGAGGTGAGCTTGGGGACGGATGCCAGTGCCCGTCGCAATGGGAAACAGAGATGCGTGTAACTGCGAGCGGTCAGTTTTCCTGGTTTGAACGGATAGGGTGCCATTTTCATAACTCCTTGAGATAAAAGGATATTTATGAAAATGGCCGAGACGGCCCTTTGTGGATTTGTCAAGAAAATTCAGCCCGTTGCGCAACTTTTTTCCGCCGGTTTCCGTGCAAAATCTTAACCGGACATCACTGAGTTTTCCCCTATTTTTCCGCTTGTCCCCCGCCAGTGGGCTGCCGCGTCCGGCCGACCCGACGTGGCCCTGTCCCGCCGCCGCATCCTGTTCATCTTCCTGCTCATCCGCAGCACCGACGCCAAGCTGCACGAGATCCTGGACCTCGATCCCTGCACCGCCGTCGACCCCAATGGCCGCCGCCTGACCCTGGGCGAGGGTGAGAACCGCCGCGAAGTGCCCCTGCCCGAGCGCCTGGCGTGCGAACTGGCGGCCGCCCTGGCCTACCCTCCGTTCCGTGCCCTGATGGCCCGCGGTTTTGCCGTGGACCCGGCCTTTGTCCGCCGCAAGTTCTACGAGCGGGCCGAGAGCTGCGGTTTTCCCCGGCGGCTGGGCGGGCCCGAGTGCATCCGTCGGGCCCGGGCGGTGGAGCTGATGCAGACGAGCATGCCCCTGCCGGCGGTGCAGCGGTTGCTCGGCCACGCCAGCCCCAAGCCGACCTCGGCCTATGTCTCCTTTGCCCCGGACGAACTGGAGCGGGTCACCGACTATTTCCTCGCCCGCGAGGCCGAGCGGAAAACGAGCGCGCGCAACCGGTTCTTCGGCAAGGTGACCACGGTCGAGCGCGGCGACATCCAGAGCCTGGTGCGCCTCGTCACCCCGGCCGGGCACGCACTCACCGCTGTGATCACCAACGACAGCGTGGACCGGCTCGGCCTCACCGCCGGCCGGCTGCTCACCGCCGAGGTCAAGGCGCCCTGGGTGGTGCTTGAACGGAGCGACGGCCAGCCGGCGAGCAGCGCCGAAAACCAGTTCCACGGCGCCATCACCGGCATCCGCCGGGGCCGGGTGAGCAGCGAGATCGCGGTGCGCATCGACGAGAGCACGGAACTCTGCGCCATCGTCTCCACCGCGGGCTGGCGCCAACTCGGCCTCAAGGAGCGCGACCAGGTGCGCGTGCTGTTCAACTGCTTCGCGGTCATCCTCCACGCCGACTGAGCGCGGCCACGCCCGTCCCGGACAACGAAAAAAGCCCTGCCGAACGTATCGGCAGGGCTTTTTTCGTGGGGCTCGCGAGGGTTCGCTCTCAGGCGAGCATGCCCCAGACCATGCGCGTGGCGACGATGTAGAGGAACACGGCGAAAATCCGCTTGAGCTTGTCCACCGGCAGGGCGTGGGCCAGGCGGGCGCCGAACGGGGCGGTGAGCACGCTGCCGCAGACGATGAACAACAGCGCCGGCAGGTAGACGCCGCCCAGGCTCCACGCCGGCAGGCCGGCGGTGTGCAGGTTGTTGACCACGTAACCGAGCGCGCCGGCCACGGCGATGGGGAAGCCGATGGCCGCCGAGGTGCCCACGGCGCGGTGCGCGGGCACGTTGCTCCAGATCATGAACGGCACGGACAGCGAGCCGCCGCCGATGCCCACCAGGGCCGAGACCACGCCGATGACGCCGCCCACCCCGAACATGCCGCCCGCGCCCGGCAGCTCGCGCGAGGGCTTGGGTTTTTTGTTCAAGAGCATCTGGGTGGCGATGACGTAGAGGAACACGCAGAAAAAGACCCGCAGAAAACCGGTGGACAGCCGCGAGGCGACAAAAGTACCGAGAAAGGTGCCAAGGAGGATACCCGGGGTGATCCGGCGGACGATCTCCCAGAGCACCGCGCCGCGACGGTGGTGGGCGAGGCAGCTGGAGATGGAGGTGAACATGATGCTCGCCAGCGAGGTGCCGAGCGCCAGGTGCATCATCACCTCGGGCTGCACGCCCTGGCGGACGAAGCAGAACACCAGCATGGGCACGATGACGATGCCGCCGCCCACGCCGAGCAGTCCGGCCAGGACCCCGGCAATCAATCCCACCAGTGCGTACATCACCATGATGTCAATGGTCATTGTCCTTCCCTCCCTCTCGGCCTCCGGTCGTGCCGGGCGGCGCCGTGTGTTGGTGTTGTCGATCGCCGGCGCCGAGCAGGTGCGTGCCGATCTCGTTGATATGACGTTCCATGGCGGCCCGCGCCGCGTTCGCGTCCCCGGCCTCGAGGGCGTCGAGGAGGCGCAGGTGACCCTCCATGGAGGCGCTCCGCCGGCCGCTGGTCCGCAGCCCGGCGGCGCGGGTCTCGTCCACGGTGGCGCGCAGGGCGGCCATCACCCGCACCAGCACCCGGTTGCCGGCGCATTCGGCGAGCAACCGGTGGAACTCGGCGTCCAAACCGCTGTCCTCCCGGCCGGCGAGAAGGGCCCGCTGCTGGTCGCAGACCACCACTTTGAGCCGGTCGATGCCGGCCGCATCGATGCGCCGGGCCGCCAGGGCGGCGATCTGCGGTTCGAGCAGGCGGCGGAACTCGAGGATGTCGCCGAGCACGCCGCGCTCCCGGTTGAGCACATCGAGGATGGCGTCACCCGGGAAGGAGGCGGCGAGTTCGTCGGCAACATAGGTGCCGTCGCCCTGGCGGCTCTCGACCACGCCCCGCTCGGCCAGGGCCTGCAGCCCCTGGCGCACGCTGGTGCGCGACACCGCAAGCTCCCGGGCCAGCTGCCGTTCGGGCGGCAGCCGGTCGCCCGGCAGGAGTGCGCCGGCGCGGATCTGCCCGCAAATCCGTTCGACCACCACGGTATAGGCGTAGCGTTTCTCGGCTCCGGGCGCGGCCATGGTTCCTCCTCTCGAAAATATTGGTCCAACCAATAGCTCTTTGTTCTCCGATGGTCAAAACAATTATATGGTTTAGAAGAGAAAAAATGGACAGGACAGTGTCCGCCAGGGCAACCCTGCGTCCTGCCGCCGGGAACCTGCTGCGCGCCGACCGCAGGGCTGGTATAGTGCAACGCCTCCGGCGTCCCCGAACCCGAACCTGAACGCGCCGATCGCCCGCAACCCTTGCACCGCACCTGTTATGGGAATCACCACCGACATCATCCTGCTCGTCCTTGCCGCCTTTTTCTGCGGCCTGCTCATGCAGCGGCTGCGCCAGCCGCTCATTCTCGGCTATATCCTCGCCGGTGTACTCCTCGGCCCGCACACCGGCGGCCTGACCATCACCGAGGTGCACGACATCGAGCGGCTGGCCGAGATCGGCGTGGCGCTCTTGCTGTTCGCCCTGGGGCTCGAGTTCTCGCACAAGGATCTCAAGCCGGTCAAGTACATCGCCCTGGTCGGCACGCCCCTGCAGATGGTCCTGACCACCGGCCTCGGCATCGGTATCGGCACACTCATGGGCTGGGACCTGAAGACCTCGGTCTGGTTCGGGGCCATGATCAGCCTCTCCAGCACCATGGTGCTGCTCAAGACGCTCATGAACCAGGGCTGGCTGGGCACCCTGTCCAGCAAGGTGATGATCGGCATGCTCATCGTCCAGGACCTGGCCATCGTGCCCATGGTCATCGTCCTGCCGCTCATGAACGACCCCTCGGCCGGACTGGCCCAACTCGGCCAGGCCGGGCTCAAGGCCACCGTCTTCCTGGCCTCCATGTTCCTGCTCGGCGCCAAGCTGCTGCCCTGGATCATGCGCCACATCGCCCGGCTCGGCAGCCGCGAGCTGTTCCTGCTGGCGATCATCGCCATCGGCCTGGGGGTCGGCTACGCCACCTATCTGGTGGGGCTGTCGTTCGCCTTCGGCGCCTTCATCGCCGGCATGGTGCTCAACGAGTCGGACTACGGCCACCAGGCGCTCAGTGACATCATTCCCCTGCGCGACATCTTCGGTCTGCTCTTCTTCGCCTCGGTGGGCATGCTGCTCGACCCGCGCTTCCTGCTCCACCACTTCGGCACCATCCTGCTGCTGGTGCTGCTCGTCGGCGTGGGCAAGGGGCTCATCTTCGCCGCGCTCGCCTGGCTGTTCCGCTACGGCAACGTCATCCCCATCGCGGTCGGCCTGGGGCTGTTCCAGATCGGCGAGTTCTCGTTCGTGCTCGCCCAGATCGGCATGTCCACCAAATCCATCGACAGTGAACTCTACAACCTGATCCTGACCACCGCGGTGCTGACCATGATCCTCACCCCGGTGGTCTCGGCCCAGACGAGCCGCCTCTACGCCCTCAAGAAGCGCTGGTTCCAGAAGGAGCAGCTCGAATCGATGAACTTCCCGGACACCGGCTTCGAGGGCCACGTGGTGATCGCCGGCGGCGGCCGGGTGGGCACCCAGATCGCCACCACCCTGCACCGCCTGGACATCCCCTTCGTCATCATCGAACTCGACCAGCGGCGGGTGGAACAGGCCCAGCAGGCGGGGTTCGCGGTGGTCTATGGCGACGCCAGCCACGAGATCGTGCTCGAGGCGGCCGCGGTGGCCCACGCCTCCATGCTGGTGGTCACCCTGCCGGGCATCGTCGAGAGCCGCACCATCGTGGCCGCGGTGCGCAAGGTGAACAGCGCCATCGCCGTGGTCGCCCGTCTCTCCGACCCGGACTTCTTCGAGCTGTTCAGCGAGCTGCAGGTGACCGACCTGGTCTACCCGGAACTCGAGGCCGGCCTGGAGATGACCCGCCAGGTGCTGCTGGGCCTGCGCATCCCGGCCACCGAGGTGCAGCGCCAGACCGAGAGCCTGCGCCAGGAGTACTTCTCCGCCGGCATGAGCCAGAGAAAGCCCTACCGCACCCTGGGGCAGTTCCGCTCGGCCGAACACCAGTTCGACCTGCAGTGGGTGAGCATCAGCGACGCCTCGCCGCTGGTGGACCAGACCATCGGCCAGGCCGAGATCCGCAAGAGCACCGGCGTGTCGGTGGTGGGTGTGCTCCGCGACGACCAGTTGGAGCCCAACCCGGGTCCGGACTTCCGCTTCCGGGCCAGGGACCTGGTGGCGGTGATCGGCTCGGCCCCGGCCCGGGACGCCTTCAGGGAGCGCTTCTTCGCCGACGGCCCGGCCCTCGACCTGGCGGCCTGAACAGGGCGCTGGCAAGGGGAAGCCATTGCGCCGACCCGCTCTCTGTGGTACATATGTCCGCTTTTCCGCCCCGGCCCCGGCACCGCCCGGGCCGGGGCCCCTCTCCCTTGCCAACCCGCACCCGGCAGAAGCCATGAAGGCAGTCAACCATCGCGAGATTCCGTACAATTTCACTTCGGCCGACGACCGGCTGATCATCAGCCACCTGTTCGGCCCGGCCCTCTGGGAGGACCTGGAGGAACTGCGCAGCCAGCGGGTCACCGGCCGTTCGGCCCGGCTGGTGATGCGCTGCATGGGCGACCTGTTCATCCTCCACCGCAATCCCTTTCTCTACCAGGAACTGATCGACTCGCCCCGGCGGCGGTACAGCTTCTTCCGCACCATGGGCAAGGACCTGGACATCATCGCGGCCACGGCCCAGCGCGGGCGTGTGGTCCCGGAACGGAGCGACAAGGTGCTCAACCTGGTGCGGCTGTGCCGGGAGCGCATGCGCGAACTGCAGCGCCAGATCGGCGGCGCCGCGGCCCGCCGGCGCGCCATCCGCAAGCGGCTGGGGGCGGAGATCGGCGCCGCCAACGTCCACTTCGACCCCTTTGCCCTGATCAGCCACGCCACCGACGCCACCGACTGGCGCCTCCACCTGCCCGTGGCCGTGGCCCGGCCCACCGGGGGCGAACAGGTGGCCGGCCTGCTTGCAGCCATCGAGGAACTGGGCCTCTTTGCCATTCCCCGCGGCGGCGGCACCGGGCTCACCGGCGGGGCGGTGCCGGTGCGGGCCGACTGCGTGATGATCAACACCGAGAAGCTCAACCGCATCCACGGCATCGAGACGCGCGAATTCTCCGACGACGACGGCCAGGTGCGCCAGATGCCGGTGCTCCGCCTGGAGGCCGGGGTGATCACCCAGGACGCCATGCAGTACGCCGAGCGCCACGGCCTGGTGTTCGCCACCGACC
>JAGODN010000130.1 GCA_017998195.1 Desulfobulbus sp.
CCGGGCTGATCGAGACCATCCAGCTGATGCGCAGTCACGGCGTACGCCGGTTGCCGGTGGTGGACGCGAACGGCGCCCTGGTCGGCATCCTCGCCGCCGACGACCTGCTCGACCTGCTCGCCGAGGAACTCTCGGCCCTGGCCCGCATCGGCCGGCGCGGCCAGGAGCGCGAGGTGCGCGCCCGGCTGCCCCGGCACGACTGAAACCGGTCGGCGCAGGGGGACACGGGCGGGCCGAGCAAATTGCGTTGCGCTTGCCGGTCAGTCGGGTAGAGTACCACAGGAACGCGGGCTGCCGTCCCTCCCGTTCTTTCCAGCACCCCAACCGCAGAAGGAGAATGTGAATGAAAAGTCTCAAAGGCACGCAAACCGAAAAGAACATCCTCACCGCCTTTTCCGGCGAGTCCCAGGCACGCAACCGCTACACCTATTTTGCCAGCCAGGCGAAAAAAGAAGGGTACGTGCAGATCTCCCACATCTTCGAGGAGACCGCGGACCAGGAGAAGGAGCACGCCAAGCGGCTGTTCAAGCTGCTCGAGGGCGGCGAGGTCGAGATCACCGCGAGCTTCCCGGCCGGCGTCATCGGCACCACCGTGGAGAACCTGGCCGAGGCGGCCGGCGGCGAGAACTACGAGCACACCACCATGTACCCGGAATTCGCCAAGACCGCCGAGGCCGAGGGCTTCCGGGCGATCGCCGCCATCTTCCGGGCGATCGCCGTGGCCGAAAAGCAGCACGAGAAGCGCTACCTGGACCTGAAGGCCAACATCGAGGCCGATCGGGTGTTCAAGCGCGACGCCAAGGTCACCTGGCGCTGCCGCAACTGCGGCTACCTGCACACCGGCAACGCCGCCCCGGAGCGGTGCCCGGCCTGTGACCACCCGCAGGCGCATTTCGAGTTGCTCGGCGAGAATTACTGATCGTTCGCCGCGCTCCGCGGAAAGCCCCCGACGCCGCCCCGGCGCCGGGGGCTTTTTTTTGCCGCGCCCGCCCTGGTTGACGGAGCGCACAGGGTGTATGCCGTTTTTACCGAATCCTTACTGGCCATCTCCGCACCAAGTGCGGGAGACTGGTCGCGGAAGTCCCGGTCCCCGGCCGGCCCACCGGATCACCAGACACGAAAAGGACAGCATCAGTGACCAGTCAACACCCCGAGCGCGCGGACACACCGGACTTCCAGTCCGCCCGGCACCTGGAGGAGCGCCCCTTCGGCCCGGCCCTGGAGCACTTCACCGACGGCTTTTTCGCCTGCGACGCCAACTGGTGCCTGGTCGCGGTCAACTCTGCCGCCGAACGGGTGCTCGGCCTGCGACGGGAGGAGATGATCGGCCACGAGCACACCGAGGTGTTCCCCGATGCGCTCCGCACCTGTGTTCTGGATGGGTGCCACCGGGTCGCGGACGGCCGGCCCCACGCCTGCGAGCAGTTCCACGCGCCCTCCGGCCGCTGGCTGCACCAGCGCTGTTTTCCCCGCCAGGGCGGCGGCATGTTCTGCTACTTTCTCGACATCACCGACCGCAAGCTGGCCGAGGCGGCCCTGCGGGCCAGCGAGGAGCGCTACCGTTCGCTGGTGGAGGCCACCAGCGACCTCATCTGGGAGGTGGACAGCCAGGGCCGCTACACCTTTCTCAGCCGGAAATGGGAGGAAATGAGCGGGGTTCCGGCGGAACACTTTCTCGGCCGCTCGCCGCTCGAGCTGCTGCCCGACGACTGTGCCGACGAGACCCGCCGGCAGGCCGAGGCAATCCTCGCCAACCGCCAACCGTTCTCCGCACTGGAGGTGCCGCTGGCGCACCGCGACGGGCGCCGGCGCATCATCGAGGTCAGCGGCGTGCCGGTGTTTGGCGCGGACGGCGGGTTCCAGGGGCTGCGCGGCATCAGCCGGGACGTGAGCGAACGCAAGCGCATCGAGGCGGAACAGCAGCGGCTGCAGCACCAGCTGCTGCACAGCCAGAAGCTGGAATCCATCGGCCGCCTGGCCAGCGGGGTGGCGCACGATTTCAACAACATGCTGAGCATCATCCTCGGCTACGCGGAGATTGCCCTGGACAAGGTGGCCCCCGACTCCTCGCTGCACGGTGATCTTGCCGAGATCGCCAACGCGGCCACCCGTTCCGCCGAGATCACCCGCCAGGTGCTGGCCTTTGCCCGGCGGGAGGCGGTCAACCCGCAGGTGCTCGACCTCAACCGCAGCGTGGACGCCGCCCTGAAGATGCTCCGCCGCCTCATCGGCGAGGACATCGCCCTGGTCTGGCAGCCCGGCAATCGGGTCTGGCCGGTGCGCATGGACCCCTCCCAGCTCGACCAGATCCTGGCCAACCTCTGCGTCAACGCCCGCGACGCCATCACCGGTCCGGGCCGGATCACCATCGCCAGCGAGGCCATCGACCTGGACCGGCCCTATCCGGCCATTCGCTCCGACTGCCCGCCCGGCCGGTTCGTGCTGCTCAGTGTCATGGACAACGGCTCCGGCATGGACGACGCCACCCGGGACCGGCTGTTCGAGCCGTTCTACACCACCAAGGGCACAGGCGTGGGCACCGGCCTGGGGCTGCCCACGGTGTTCGCCATCGTCCGCCAGAACGGCGGCTGCATCGATGTGGAGACCGCGCCCGGAGCGGGCACCACGGTGCGCATCTTCCTGCCGCGCCACCAGGGCGAGGGCGAATCCGCCGCCGCCCCGACCCCGGCCGGGCCCCCGCCCGGGGGCCGGGAGACCGTGCTGGTGGTGGACGACGAACCCTCCATCCTCAGGCTGGCCGGCCGCATGCTCGGCGAACTCGGCTACCGCGTGCTCGCCGCCTCCAGCCCGGGCCAGGCGGTGGCGCTCGCCCGCCACCAGGCCAACCCCATCGACGTGCTGCTCACCGACGTGGTCATGCCGGAGATGAACGGCCACGACCTGATCGCCCGGATGCGCGGGCTGTTCCCCGGTATCGGCCTGGTGTACATGTCCGGCTACGCCCCCCACCTGCTCGACCACCTGATCGTCCTGGACAACGACTCGCCCTTCCTGCGCAAGCCGTTTACCCTCAAGGAACTCGCCGAAAAGATCCGCCAGGCCCTGGCCGATCGCTGAACCCTGCGCCCGGCCGAACGCCGGCACCTCCGCCCTCCCGCCGTCCGCCCGGTGTTGGCCCTTGCCGGCCATCGCCGGCATCGGGTAAGCTTCCTGCATAAGCCTGTCCGGCAAGGGCAGGCGCCGTGCGGCGGCTTGCCGCGCGGACGACCGTCACCGGCAACAAAGGCGGGCCCATGCTGCACATCGACCGTCACCTCTTTGTCGCGAGTCTCGATGAGGCCGCGGCCCTGCTCGCCGCCGACCCGCACAGCGCGGTGCTCGGCGGCTGCGGTTTTCTCCGTCTGGGCGCGCGCCGCATCGGCACGGCCATCGACCTCAGCCGGCTGGACCTGGATTTCATCCGCGCCAACGAGGCCTCGATCGAGATCGGCGCCATGACCTCGCTGCGCACCGTGGAAACCCACCCGCTCACCGCGGCACTGGCCGGCGGCGTGCTGGCGCGGGCGCTGGCGCCGATCGTCGGCGTGCAGCTGCGCCAGGCTCTCACCGTCGGCGGCACCGTGGCCGGCCGCTATCCCTTCTCCGACCTGCTCACCGCGCTTGTCGCCCTGGACGCCCGGGTGGAGCTGCACGCCGGCGGCCGCATCGCCCTTGCCGACCTGCTCAACAATCCTTCCCGCCGGGACATCGTCGTCCGGGTCCTGCTGCCGCGGGATGAACGGAGGGCGGCCTTTGCCGACCTGCGCCGCAGCGCCACCGATTTTCCCCTGCTCAACGCGGCCGTGGCCCGCTGTGCGGATGGGTTCCGGGTGGTGGTCGGCAGCCGCCCCGGCCGGGCGCGGCGCAGCCCGGCAGCGGAAACCCATCTCGTTGACCACGGCCTGGACCGGGCCACCGCGGCCGAGGCCGGCAGGCTCGCCGCCGCGGAACTTCCTTTTGGCGACAACCCGCGCGGCAGTGGCGCCTACCGGCAGAGCGTGTGCCCGGTGCTCGTCCAGCGTGCGCTCCTGGAGGTGCTCCATGCAGGTTGACACCCGCATCAACGGCTGCCCGGTCACCCTTGGCTGCGCGGCCGGCGAATTCCTGGCTACCACCCTGCGCCGCTCTGGCTACTTGAGCGTCAGGCAGGGCTGCGACACGGGATCGTGCGGGCTGTGCACGGTCTGGCTGGACGGCCGGCCGGTGCTCTCCTGCTGCACCCTGACCGCGCGGGTCGGCGGCCGGGAGATCACCACCATCGAGGGCGTGGCCGAGGAGGCGGCGGCCTTTGCCCGCTGCATGGCGGCCGAGGGCGCGGAGCAGTGCGGCTTCTGCACCCCGGGCCTGACCATGACCGTGCTCGCCATGCGCCGCGAACTGGAAGCGCCCGACGAGGAGGCCATCAACCGCTACCTGGCCGGCAACCTCTGCCGCTGCTCCGGCTACGCGGGGCAGCTGCGCGCCATCAAAACCTTCCTGGGGGTGGGCTGATGCGACACGTCGGCAAACCGGTCGCCAAGATCGACGCGCTGGCCCTGGTCACCGGCCGGCCGGTGTACACCAGCGACCTGGACCTGAACGACCACGCCCTGGTGGTCCGGCTGCTGCGCAGCCCGCACGCCTCGGCCCGCATCCGCGCGATCGATGCAGCGGCGGCCCGGAGCCTCGCCGGGGTGGCCTGCGTGCTCACCCACGCGGAGGTGCCCGCCACCCGCTCCACCCTGGCCGGGCAGAGTTTTCCCGAGCCCTCGCCCTATGACCGGCGCATCCTGGACGACCGGGTGCGCTACGTGGGCGACCCGGTGGCCATTGTCGCCGCCACGGACGAGGCCACGGCCCTGGCGGCGCTCGCCCTGATCCGGGTGGACTGGGAGCAGCTCACCCCGGTGCTCGACCCGCAAACCGCCCTGGAAAACCCCAACCGGGTACACACCGAGCAGCCCTTCACCCACATGGACATCGGCACGGACGCGGCCCGCAACATCGCCGCCGCCTTCAGCACCGGCCGGGGCGAGGTGGAGGCGGAGCTGGCCGCAAGCGAGGTGGTCATCGAGCGGAGCTACACCACCCAGGCCCAGGCCCACGCCATGATGGAAACCCACCGGGCCACCACCTCGCTGGACGCGGCCGGCCGGCTGCAGGTGATGACCTCCACCCAGGTTCCCTTCCACGTGCGCCGTCACCTGGCCCGCCTGCTCGGCCTGCCGGCAAGCCGCATCCGGGTGCTCAAGCCCCGGGTGGGCGGCGGCTTCGGCGGCAAGCAGACCGTGTCGGTGGAGATGTACCCGGCCATCGTCACCCTGAAAACCGGCCGGCCGGCGCGGCTCGTCTACAGCCGCAGCGAGACCTTTGCCTGCACCACCACCCGCCACGCCATGCACCTGACCGTGCGGCTCGGCGCGGACCGGGACGGCACCCTGCGCGCCGTGGACATCCGCTGCCTGGCCGACACCGGCGCCTACGGCGAGCACGCCTTCACCGTGTTCGCGGCGGTCAGCCAGAAGACCCTGCCGCTCTACGGCCGGGCCCGGGCCTGCCGCTACCGCGGCCACGCGGTCTACACCAATCGCACCCCGGCCGGGGCCCTGCGCGGCTACGGCGCCACCCAGGGCGCCTTTGCCCTGGAGTCGGCCATGAACGAGCTGGCCGCGAAACTCGGCCTGGACCCCATAGAGCTGCGTTTGCACAACCTGATCGACCCCGGCGCATCCCACCCGCTGCCGGCCGGCGCCTCCTCCGGCCGTCCGCTGGTGCCCGCCACCGGATCGCTCTACCGGTGCATCGCCCGCGGCCGCGAGCTGATCGGCTGGGAACGGAAATTTCCGCGGGTGCGCGTCGATGCGGACCGGGTGCGCGGCTATGGCATGGCGGTGAGCATGCAGGGCTCGGGCATAGCCGGGGTGGACTCGGCCTCGGTGCTGCTCAAGCTGAACGACGACGGCTGGTTCACCCTCAGCCACGGGGCCACGGACATGGGCCAGGGCTCGGACACGGTGCTCGCCCAGATCGCCGCCGAGGTGCTCGAGGTGGAGCTGGGGCGGATCGTGGTCGCCAGTTTCGACCTGGACACCCTGCCCTACGACGGCGGCGCCTATGCCTCGAGCGGCGCCTACGTGACCGGCCGGGCGACCCTGGAGGCGGCCGGCGACATGGTGCTCCAGGTGCGGGCGGCCGCGGCCGGCATGCTTGGGGTGCCTGCGGACGAGGTGCGGTATGCGGGGGGAGTCTGCACCGCCGCGGACGGGCGGGAGGTGGGACTGGAGTCGCTGGCCCGGCGGCTGGCCTCCTTTGCCGGCCGGGGCCAGCTGGTGAGCGTGGGCACCTTCGGTTCCGCCACCTCGCCGCCGCCGTTCATGGCCGGGTTCGCCGAGGTGGAGGTGGATATGCGCACCGGCGCGGTCCGCCTGATCGATTTCGTGGCCGTGGCCGACTGCGGCCGGGTGCTCAACCCCAACCTGGCCCGGCTGCAGGCCGAGGGCGGGCTGGTCATGGGCATCGGCCTGGCCCTCTGCGAGGAGGTGCGCGAGAACGCGCGCGGGGCCCTGACCACGGATTCCTTCCTGGAATACCGCATCCCCAGCCGGCTGGACGTGCCGCCGGTGCGGGTCGAGTTCGTGGAGAGCGAGGAGCCCACCGGCCCGTTCGGGGCCAAGTCCATCGGCGAGATCGGCTGCAACACCCCGGCCCCGGCCATTGCCGCGGCCGTGGCCAACGCCGTGGGCGTGCACTGCCGCCGCCTGCCGATCACCGCCGAGCAGGTGTTCCTGGCCCTGCACGGCGCCCGGACGCAGGGGGATTGACGGGGCCGGTCAGCCGGCCAGCCGGTCGAGTTCTTTGACCAGGTCCGGCCAGTGTGCGTCCAGGCCGCGGGCGCGCAGGGCCGCGGCCAGGGCCAGGGGCAGGTTGATGGCCCGGTTGCGACCCAGCCGCTCGTGGTAGAGACGCCGGTAGTCGGCGGGCACGCGCAGGGACCAGTTGTCCGGGCTGACCACGCC
>JAGODN010000131.1 GCA_017998195.1 Desulfobulbus sp.
GCCGTTGCCAACGGCCACTTCCTCGACCTGGTCGGCCCGTTCACCGAGCGCTGCCTGCCCATCACCCTCCCCGGCTTCCTCGACGACCAGGTGCACCTGAGTTCGCGCGGCTACCAGGTGTGGGCGGACGAGATCAGCCGCGCCCTGGCCCGGCTCTTTCCGGACCGCACCGCCGGTTGACAGACCGCCCCGTGCTCCTTACTACAGTTCCCTGAAGCGGACCGACCTCATCGCCGGTCCCGCCGGGCACGGGCGCGCCATCCCGCGCCCGCCCTTCCAGCCACCGAACATTGGAGAATGTCCATGCCAGCCCTGCGCCCTGTTGCCACCTGTCTCGTCCTGAGCCTGCTGCTCACCCCCGCCTTTGCCGCCGACCAAAACCCCGCCCCGGCCAAGGCTGAACCGGCCGCCGCCGCATCGCTCGACAACACCGCCCTCACAGGCACGGTCCGCGAAACCATGAACGCCGCCGGCTACACCTACCTGCAGGTGGACAGCGCCGCCGGCCCGGTCTGGGTGGCCATCCCGGAAGGCACGGTGACCAAGGGCCAGCAGGTCACCTGCCTGCCGGGCATGGTCATGGAGAACTTCGCCTCCAAGACCCTGGGCCGCACCTTCCCGACCATTGTCTTCTCACCGGGCCTGCAGCCGGCAGCGGCGCAGGCCGCCGCACCGGTCCCGGTCCCGGCCGCGGCGGGCGGCGACAAGGCGGCCGGTGACTTCTCCGCGGCCCTGCAGGCGGAGGCTGCCGCCCCGGCCGGCGGCGGGGCCAACGGGGCGGAACTCAAGGGCGAATCCGGCGGCAGCCTCGGCGCCGTCGTGCCCTCGGCCGATGTCAACGTGCACAAGGCCACGGGCGAGAACAGCCGTTCCGTGGGCGAATGTTTTGCCCAGGCCAAGGAGTTGGACGGCAAGAAGGTGCGCGTGCGCGGCAAGGTGATGAAGGTCTCGCGCCTGATCATGGGCAAGAACTGGCTGCACCTCCAGGACGGCACCGGCAACCCGATGCAGAACCGGCACGACCTGGTGGTCACCACCCTGGACGAACCCAAGGAAGGCGAGGTGGTCACCATCGAGGGTGTGCTCGCCGCGAACCGGGACTTCGGCGCCGGCTACAAGTACGAGGTGATCGTCGAGGACGCCAGGGTGGAAAAATAAAGGAATCGCACCATGACCGCCCGCCCCCTGCACCCGGCCGAGATCGGCTTCGATTTCGACGGTGTCATCGCCGACACGGTCGAGGCCTTTCTGCGCCTTGCCTGCGAGCAGTACGGCCACTGCGACCTCCGGCCCGAGCACATCACCCATTTCCTGGTGGAGGAGTGTCTGGCCATGGAAGCGACCGTGGTCGAGTCGATCTTCACCGCGATCCTGCGGGACTCGGTGGGCGTCGGCCTGCAGCCCATGCCCGGGGCGGTGGAGGTGCTCGGCGAGCTGAGCGGGCGGGCGCCGGTGACCATCATCACCGCCCGGCCCGAGGCGGAACCGGTGCACCAGTGGCTGGAGGCGGTGTTTCCGGCGCCGGTGCGGCAGCGGCTGCGGGTGGTGGCCATGGGCGACCACGACGACAAGGCCCGGCACATCCGCCAGGCCGGGCTTTCCGCCTTCATCGACGACCGGGCCGAGACCTGCGTGCAGCTGAGCCGGGCCTGCCTGGACGCCATTGTCTTTGCCCAGCCCTGGAACCGGGACCGGCACAGCCTGCCGACCGTGCACAGCTGGGCCGAGATCCGCGCTCTCTGCCTCTGACCCCGAGGAGAATTGCCATGCACTGCCCGGCCTGCGGCGCCACGGTCCAGACCTTTCGCAACCCCGTGCCCACGGTGGACATCATCATCGAGACCGCGGGCGGGGTGGTGCTCATCGAGCGCAAAAACCCGCCCCACGGCTGGGCCCTGCCCGGCGGCTTCGTCGACTACGGCGAATGCTACGAGGACGCCGCCCGGCGCGAGGCCGAGGAGGAGACCGGCCTGCGGGTCACCCTGAGCGAACAGTTCCACACCTATTCCGACCCGAAACGCGACGCCCGCCAACACACCGCCTCGACCGTGTTCATCGCCACCGCCGACGGCCAGCCGGTGGCCGCGGACGACGCCGTCCGGGCCGGGGTGTTCGGACCGGACAACCTGCCGGCGCTCGCCTTTGACCACGCGCGCATTCTCAGCGATTATTTTCGATTCAGGGAAACGGGCGAACGGCCGCGGCCGGACGACCGCTGAGCGCAGGGGCTAGTCGCGGCCGGAGGGCCTGACCTGGAGTTCGCCCAGGCGGAGGGAGCCAGCGGGCGCGGGGGCATCGCCCTCGGCCGGGCGGGCCGCGGGCGGCGGGGTGGGTTCGGGAGGACCGGCGGCGACCAGCGGCCGGATGTGGATCTGCTGCGCCGGCGCGGCCGGGGCCATCGGCGGGACGGGCGCATCCTTGCGGCCCGGCCGCAGGAGCACGAACAGGACGACGGCCAGGACCAGGCCGAACAGCAGCGCGGCCAGCCACAGCCGGGGCAGGCGCCGCGCCGGCCGCCGCCGGTTGCGGGCAAGGGCCGGGTGCGGGGCCTCGTCGGCGGGCAGCGGCGGGGTGGCCTCCAGCCGGGTCTGCTCGAGTTCCCGCTGCACCGCGGTGTCGGTGATGCGCGCCAGCACCGCCCGCGCCCCTTCCAGGGCCTGGCGCTCGGCCGCCAGCCCGGGCACGTCGATGGCGATGCGCTCGATCTCGCGGAAGGTTCGCGCCGCCTGCTGGTGCCGCCCCTCCTCGGCATGGGCGCGGGCCTGCTGGCGCAGCCGCTCCACCTGGCCGAGCAGGCGGGCCAGCTCCGCCTCGAGCGTGTTCCGCTCCATCTCGCCGAGTTCATCGGCCAGCTGGCGGCAGAGAAAACGCGCCTCGAAGATGCGCCGCTCCCTGATGCGGGCCCGGATCAGGGCCGAGGGGTTGTCGACGTCAAGCAGGGGATCCGGTGTACTGGCAGTCATGGGGTATCCAAGGGGTCAGCGGCCCGGCCGGGGGTGGGTGCCCCGCCCGGTCCACGGCCGCGTCGCCCGCTCAGAACAGGAGTTTCAGGACCGTGTAGGTGACCAGCCCCGCGCCCGCGGAGCCGTAGAGCAGCAGTCAGGGCACACAGTCGCCGCCACTCCGTTTGTAAATGATCACGCACGCGGCGATGCCGACCAGCACCGCCGCGCCGATGCGCAGGTATTCGTTCATCGCGCCTCCTGCGGGAGGATTACCCTACCCTCTGATTTTTGCATCCTTTTTCTTGCGCAGGCGAATGGCCTTGGGGGTGATTTCGACCAGCTCGTCGTCGTTGATGTAGGCGATGCAGTCCTCCAGGCTCATCTCCACCGGCGGGGTGAGAATCACCGCCTCGTCCGAGCCCGAGGCGCGCATGTTGGTGAGTTTCTTGCCCTTGGCCGGGTTGACGATCAGGTCGGCCGGCCGGCAGTGCTCGCCGATGATCATGCCCGGGTAGGTGTCCACGCCCGGGCCGACAAACAGCCGGCCGCGCTCCTGCAGGTTGAACAGGGCATAGGCCACGGTGGTGCTGGGTTCCTTGACGATCATCACCCCGTTCACCCGGTTCTGGATATCGCCCGCGTACGGCCCCCACTCGCTGAAGATGTAGTTCATCACCCCCATGCCGCGGGTGTCGGTGAGGAAGGTGGAGCGGTAGCCGAGCAGGCCGCGGGTGGGCACCTTGAACTTCATCCGGGTCATCTCGCCGCCCACCTGCATGTCCAGCAGTATCCCCTTGAGCTTGCCCAGCTTCTCGATGACCACGCCCTGGTACTGCTCGTCCACGTCCACGGAGAGTTCCTCGTAGGGCTCCAGGGTCTGGCCGTCCACCTGGCGCATGATCACCTGCGGCCGGGTCACCTGGAACTCGTAGTCCTCGCGGCGCATCTTCTCGATGAGGATGGACAGGTGCAGCTCGCCCCGGCCCGAGACCCGGTAGCCGACCGCGTCGGTGAGCGGCTCCACCTGCAGGGCCACGTCGGCCAGCACCTCGCGGCTGAGCCGCTCCTCCAGGTGGCGGCTGGTCACGTACTTGCCGTCCTGGCCGGCAAAGGGCGAGTCGTTGGGAATGAAGTTCATGGAGATGGTCGGCGGGTCGATCTCGATGAGTGGCAGCGGCCGCGGGTCAACCGGGTCGGTGAAGGTGACGCCCACGGTCACGTCCTCCATGCCGGCGACCGCGACGATCTCGCCGGTGGAGGCGCTGTCCACCGGCACCTTCTGGTCGCCGCGGTAGGCGAAGATCTTGTTGATCCGCACCGGCGCGATGGAGCCGTCGAGCCGGGCCACGGCCAGGCTGGTGCGCAGGTCCAGGCAGCCGTTGACGATGCGGCCGATGCCCAGCCGGCCGAGGTAGGGCGAGTAGTCGATGGTGTTGATCTGCAGCTGCAGCGGCGCCTCCGGGCTGCCCGCGGGCGGCGGCACGTGGTTGACGATCATCTCCGACACCGCCCGCATGCCGGTCTGCGGGGTCACCGGCTCCGAAGGATCCATGAGCGCGAAGCCGGCCTTGGCCGAGGCGTAGACCACCGGGAAATCGAGGATATGGTCGGGCGCGCCGAGGCGGGCGAGCAGGTCGAACACCTGGTCCACGGCCCAGTTGCAGCGGGCCGCCGGCTTGTCGATCTTGTTGATCACCACCAGGATCGGCAGGTTGGCGGCCAGGGCCTTCTTGACCACGAAGAAGGTCTGCGGCATGGGCCCTTCCTGGGCGTCGACGAGCAGCACGGCGCCATCGGCCATGCGCAGCACCCGCTCCACCTGGCCGCCGAAATCGGCGTGGCCGGGGGTGTCGATGATGTTGATGCGGTAGTCGCCGTAGAGGTAGGTGCCGTTCTTGGAGGCGATGGTGATGCCGCGCTCGCGTTCCAGGTCCATGGAATCCATCAGCCGCTCGGCCACCTGCTGGTTGTCGCGGAACATGCCGCTCTGCCGGAAAAGCTGATCGACGAGGGTGGTCTTGCCATGGTCGACGTGGGCGATGATGGCGACATTCCGAATATACTTCTGCTCCATGGGACTCCTGCCCGGGACGGGCGGTGGGTGATTGACGGATCGCGGCACAGCCGGCGGCAGGCGGGACAACTCCGGGGCGGGAACGGGTCAAGGGCGAAGCGAAGGGCCCGGGGACAGGAAGGGCCCGGAACGGGTCGGCCGTATGCCGGCGGCAGCGAAAAAGAGGGTTTTTATACAGGAGGAACGACAGAAAGACAAGAAGATTGCTGAGGCTGCCGGCTACCAGCCGGCAAAAACCTCGCGCCGGGCCGCGGCGGAGCGCCGCAGCACCGGGATGCCGACATCGACGTAATCGATGACCAGGGCCTTCTTGCCCTCGGCCGGCCGCATGATCCGCCCGACCACCTGGAGCAGGCGGCCCTCGAAGCGGATCGGCGTGGCCAGCACCAGGGTGCTCAGCCCGGGGCAGTCGAACCCCTCGCCGATCAGCTGCAGGGTGGCCACCAGCACCGGCACCCGGCCGGCCTGCACCGCCTCGACCACCTGCAGCCGCTGGTCCGGGCCGGACTGGCCGGTGAGCACGGCCGCGGCCACGCCGTCGGCGGTGAGCAGGTCGGCCAGGGTCTGGCAGTGGGCCACCCGGTCGCTGACCACCAGCACCGTACCCTGGTGGCCCTGGCGGACCAGGCTGGCCACGTCCGCGGCGATCTGGCGGTTGCGGCGGCTGTCCTCGGCCAGGGCCTTGATCAGCCGGGGGTATTCGCCCTGGAAATCACGCACGAACCCGGTCGGCCGCTGCTCCAGCTCCGGCCGGACCACCGCGCCGCTGGCCTCGAGCATGCGCCCGTCCACCGCGTGCACCCGGTCGCCCATGCTGATGTGGATGAGCCGGGTCATGCCGTCCTCGCGGCGGAAGGCGGTGGCCGACAGGCCGAGCATGGAGTGGCAGTCGAAGGCGGCCACCACCTCGGTGAACAGGCTGGCCGGCACCCGGTGGCACTCGTCGACCACCAGCTGGCCGAACCGCGGCACCAGGGTGTCGAGGTGCTTGCGGGCGGTGTTGACGATGGCCACGGTCACCGGCTGCAGGTCGATCCGGCCGTCGCCCGCCTGGCCCGCGTCGATGCCGAGGAACTGGCGGATGCGCTGCCGCCACTGCTGCATGAGTTCCCGGGTGTGGACCAGCACCAGGGTGGGCTGCTGGCGCCGGGCGATCACCGCCAGGGCCATGACCGTCTTGCCCGAGCCGGTGGAGGCCTCGAGCACGCCGAAGGAGTGGGCCAGCACCGCGGTCACGGCCGTCTCCTGGTAGGGCCGCAGGGTTCCCCGGAAGGTGAGATCGATGGGCGGCAGCAGACGGCGCTCGTCCACCAGCTGCGGCGAGACGCCGGTTTGCCGGCGGCAGAGGCGCACCGCCCGGTTGCCGAAGCCGCGCGGAAAACAGAACCGGCCGTTCTCCTCGCGGAAGAAGAAGAGCTGCGGCTTGAGCTTCTTGCCGATCCAGCGGCCGAATCGTTTGGCGTCCTGGTACCTGGGGTTGTCGATGGTCAACTCGGCCCGCAGGGTGGCGAGCAGCGAGGGCGGCGCGTTTTCGAGGCAGCACTCGTGGTGCACGCTCAGCCGTACCGGGTCCGCCGTGGTACCGTCCGTCCCGCTCACCACGGTGCCGCCTCGCCGCGCATCCGGCCCGAACGACCGGCAGCGCAGGTCCGCGGTCCCGCCTTTTTGCCGCCTGCCAGCTTGACAGAACAAAGAAAATAGAGCATCTTAGCACCCGCCGCGGGGCTTGAGCCAAGCCGCGCCGTGCAGACGATTCCGTTCCCCGACCGCGGCCCGCCGCTGTCCCGGCGCCCCGATCCCATCGCTTCTCTTCCCGTACAGCCCATGACCATGCACACCTGCCTCCGCGCCCTCTGTCTGTTCACCGCCCTCCTGCTGCTGCCGCACGCCGGCAACTGCGCCACGGCCAACGCCACCCCCCTGCGCGACATCGTCCTCACCATGC
>JAGODN010000132.1 GCA_017998195.1 Desulfobulbus sp.
GAATCGGCCCGGGCCGCGGTGGTGCAGACCTGGAACCTCGGTTACCTGACGGTGGTGGGCATCGTCAAGATGGTGCAGCGGGTGATCCCGGCGAGTGAACTGGGCGGGCCGATCCGCATCGCCGAGATCGCCGGCCAGCAGCTCGAGGCCGGATGGATGAACCTGCTCTATTTCATGGGCCTTTTGAGCGTCAACCTGGGCATCCTCAACCTGCTGCCCATCCCGGTGCTCGACGGCGGCCACCTGGTCTTCCTGTCGCTCGAGGCGGTGCGTCGCCGCCCGCTGGGTGAGCGGACCATGGAGATCAGTCAGAAGATCGGCATCGCCGTGCTCGGCACCCTGATGGTGTTCGTCTTCTACAACGACATCGTCCGCCTGATCAAACGATGGCTGGTTTCCTGACCCTGGCCGTCGAGACGGCCACCGGCTGCGGCAGTGTCGCCCTCACCCGGGGCGGGCTGGCGGACGGCCGGGTGCTGGCCGAGTACACCCTGCAGCCCGAGGTGGTCCACTCGCGGCGCCTGCTTGGCCTGGTCGAACATCTGATGGCGGCCACCGGCACCGCCTGGGCGGACCTGGAGGCCGTGGCGGTCAGCCGGGGGCCGGGTTCGTTCACCGGCCTGCGCATCGGCATGGCCGCGGCCAAGGGCATCGCCCTGGCCACCGGCCGGCCGCTCGTCGGCGTGCCCACCCTGGACGCGCTCGCGGCCCAGGCCTGGGGCGCGGACGGCCAGCTCTGCTGCGTGCTCGACGCCCGCAAAGGGCAGATGTACGCCGCCTTCTACCGCTGTGACGCGGGCGGCAAGCGTCACCGCACTGGCGATTTTCTCGTGCTGTCGCCCGCGGCCCTGGCGGCGCGCATCACCGAGCCCACCCTGGCCCTCGGTCCGGGCGCGGCCCTCTGCGCCCCCTGGCTGGCCGCTTGCGCCGAGGCGCGGGTGGCGGTCTCTGCGGCCCTGCACCCGCGCGCGGCCCTGGTCGGCTTGTGCGCGGCCGAGGCCCTGGCCGCCGGAGCGACGGACCGGAGCGCGGACCTGGCCCCCCTGTATGTGCGCGCCTCCGAGGCGGAACTGGGCCTGGGCGCCAAGAGAAGTCAAGGAGAGCAGCCATGATCGAGCGGAAAACCACCCGGCAGATCCAGGTGGGCGGGGTGGCCGTGGGCGGCGGGGCGCCGATCGCGGTCCAGTCCATGACCAACACCCTCACCAGCGACGTGGAGGCCACGGTCCGCCAGATCCACCAGCTGGAACAGGCCGGCTGCGAGATCATCCGCGTGGCCGTGCCCGACCTGGCCGCGGCGCGGGCGATCACCGCCATCCGCGAGCAGATCGCCATTCCGCTCATCGCGGACATCCATTTCGACTCCCGCCTGGCCGTGGTCGCGGTGGAGCACGGCGCCCAGTGCATCCGCATCAACCCCGGCAACCTCGGCGGGCCGGACAAACTCGCCCGGGTGGTGGCCGCGGCCCGCCTGCACAACGCCCCCATCCGCGTGGGGGTCAACTCCGGCTCGATCGAAAAGGGGCTGCTGCAGGAGTACGGCTACCCCACCCCGGAGCGGCCGGACGCCCTGATCGAGAGCGCCCTGAACAACGTCCGCCTGCTCGAGCAGCAGGGGTTCGACCGGATCAAGATCTCGATCAAGAGTTCGGATACCCTGACCACCATCGCCGGCTACCGGCGGCTCGCCGCCCGGACCGACTACCCCCTGCACCTGGGGGTGACCGAGGCGGGGGGGCTCATCGCCGGCACGGTCAAATCGAGCGTGGCCCTGGGCATCCTCCTCTTCGAGGGCATCGGCGACACCTTCCGCATCTCGCTCACCCGCGACCCGGTGGAGGAGATGCGAGTGGCCTGGGAACTGCTGCGCTCCCTGCGCATCCGCGAGCGCGGCCCGGAACTGATCTCCTGCCCGACCTGCGGCCGCACCCGCATCGACCTGTTCAGCCTGGCGGAGCAGGTCGAGGCCCGCTTGCAGACCATGCGGGCGCCCATCAAGGTGGCGGTCATGGGCTGCGTGGTCAACGGCCCGGGCGAGGCCCGCGAGGCCGACATCGGCATCGCCGGCGGCCACGGGGTGGGCATCCTGTTCAAGAAGGGCGAGCTGTACCGCAAGGTTCCCGAGGACCAGCTGCTCGCGGTCTTCCTCGAGGAACTGGAGCGGATCGAGGCCGAGTGGGGCGGCCTCCAGTCCTGACCCCCATCACCTGATTATTGTTCGCCTCCACGCCGACACCAACCTGATCGGAGACCGGTTATGCGCTACACCCAGATGTTGTTGCCCACCACCAAGGAAACGCCGTCCGAGGCCGAGGTCATCAGCCACCAGCTGCTGGTCCGCGGCGGTTTCATCCGCAAGCTCACCTCCGGCATGTACACCTTCCTGCCGCTCGGCTTCCTCGCCCTGCAGCGGGTCACGGTCATCGTCCGCGAGGAGATGAACCGCGCCGGCGCCCAGGAGATCCTCATGCCCATGGTGCAGCCGGGCGACCTGTGGGAGGAGTCGGGTCGCTGGAAGAAGTACGGCCCGGAACTGCTCCGCTTCCGCGACCGGCACGACCGCGACTACTGCCTGGGGCCCACCCACGAGGAGGTGGTCACGGACATCGCCCGCCGCGAGCTGCAGTCCTACCGCCAGCTGCCGGTCAATCTCTACCAGATCCAGACCAAGTTCCGCGACGAGATCCGCCCGCGCTTCGGGCTCATGCGCGGCCGCGAGTTCGTCATGAAGGACGCCTATTCGTTCGACGAGGACGACGCCGGCGCGAGCCGCAGCTACGAGACCATGCGCGAGGCCTACAACCGCATCTTCACCCGCTGCGGCCTCGAGTTCCGCGCCGTGGAGGCGGACAGCGGCGCCATCGGCGGCTCGTTCTCGCACGAGTTCATGGTGCTGGCCGAGACCGGCGAGGACACCCTGGTCATCTGCGAGGCGTGCAGCTACGCGGCCAACGTCGAGAAGGCGGCGGTCCGGCTGGCGCCGGCCGAGCCCGCCCCGGCGGAACTGCAGGCCATGATGCCGGTGGCGACCCCGGGCATGAAGAAGGTGGCCACGGTCGCCGCCCACCTGGGCGTGCAGGCCCGCGACCTGATCAAGACCATGCTCTACCTGGCCGACGGCGAGCCGGTGGCGGCGCTGGTGCGCGGCGACCGCGAGGTGCAGACGGTCAAGCTGAAGAACCTGCTCGGCGCCACCGAGGTCGAGCCCCTGGACGAGGACCGGGTGTGGGAGCTGACCCGCCTGCCGGTGGGCTATCTCGGTCCGGTCAACCTGCCCATCCGCTCGGTGGCCGACCAGGAGGTCATGCGCATGGTCAACGCGGTGGCCGGCGCCAACGAGAAGGGCCGCCACCTGGTCGGGGTCAACCCGGGCCGCGATTTCCAGCCCGACCTGAGCGGCGATCTGCGCCAGGTGACCGTTGACGACCGCTGCCCGCTGTGCGGCGGTTCGGTGCGCCTCAAGGAGGGCATCGAGGTCGGCCACATCTTCAAACTCGGCACCGGCTATTCCGAGGCCATGAACGCCACCTTCCAGGACAGCGACGGCCAGCAGCGGCACTTCGTCATGGGCTGCTACGGCATTGGCGTGAGCCGGGTGGTGGCCGCGGCCATCGAGCAGAACAATGATGCCAAGGGCATCGTCTGGCCCCTGCCGCTGGCGCCGTTCCAGGTGATCGTGCTCAACCTCTCGCCGAAGGACGAGCGCTTCTCCGCGGCCGCGGAAGGACTCTACCAGGGGCTCTGCGACCGCGGCCTGGACGTGCTCCTCGACGACCGCGACGAACGGCCCGGCTCCAAGTTCAACGACGCCGACCTGATCGGCATCCCCTACCGGGTAACCGTGGGCAAGACCTTCGAGAAAGAGGGCAAGGTGGAGCTGCGCGCCCGCCGCAGCGGCGACACCGAACTGCTCGACCCGGCCGCGGCCGTGGACCACATCGCCGCCCTGGTGCGGCGCGAGCTGGCCTGAGGCGGGCGGTCACCCCCTTAAACCCCGGGGAGGGCGCCGGCGCCCTCCCTGACCGGACACAGCAGCGATGGCAGACATCAAGTACCTCCTCTCCCTGACCTCGGCCTACCTGCACGAGGTGGACCTCGCGCCCCTGCTCCGGGCCTACGAGTTCGTCAGCGAGCGTCACGCCGACCATGTGCACGAATCGGGCGAACCCTACGTGGACCACCTGCTGGCGGTGGCCTCGACCCTGGCGTCCATGCGGCTCGACCTGGACACCATCGTCGCCGGCCTGCTCCACGGCGCCCTCAAGGAGAACGTCGCCACCCGCGAGGAACTGGAACGGCTGTTCGGCGGCCCGGTGGCCAACATCGTCGACGGCGCCACCCGCATCACCAACGTCCGCTACAATTCCCAGCTCGCCCACCAGGCTGAGAACATCCGCAAGCTGCTGCTCGCCATCGGCTCGGACATCCGCGTGCTGCTCGTGCGGCTGGCCGACCGGCTGCAGGACATGCTCGCCCTGGAAGCGGTCAGCCCGGAGGAACAGCGCTACAAGGCCCGCGAGACCATGGACCTGTACGCGCCGCTGGCCAGCCGCATCGGGATCGAGTGGTTCAAACGGGAACTGGAGGACCTGGCCTTTCGCTACCTCTACCCGGCCGAGTGGGCCGATCTGAGCAGCCGCCTGGAAAGTTCGCTGGGCGAGCGCCAGACCTACGTGGACGAGGTGATCGACATCCTCCACCGCAAGCTCAAGGCGGCGGGGGTGGTGCCGGTGCGTATCATCGGCCGGCCCAAGCATCTGTATTCCATCTACAAGAAGCTCCTGGTGCAGAAGATCCCGCTGGAGCGGGTGTACGACAAGGTGGCCTTCCGCATCATCGTGCGCACGGTCAAGGAGTGCTACCAGGCCCTGGGCACGGTGCACGCCGACTGGACGCCGGTGCCGGGCCGGATCAAGGATTTCATCAGCGCGCCCAAGGCGAACAACTACCAGTCGCTGCACACCACCGTGTCCGGGCCTCGCGGCCACTTCATCGAGATTCAGATCCGCACCGAGGAGATGGACCGCATCGCCCAGGAGGGCGTGGCCGCCCACTGGGCCTACAAGGAAGGACAGCGAATCAGCACCGGCGACGCCCGCCTGTTCAAGGATTTGAAGAAGCTGGTGCAGGCCCTGCAGGAGGTCGAGGACCCGGGCGAGTTCATGGACTCGCTCCGCGGCGAACTGTTCGAACCGGACATCTACGTGCTCACCCCCACCGGCGAGGTGCGCGAACTGCCCCGCGGCAGCACCCCCATCGATTTCGCCTACGCCATCCACTCGGCCGTGGGCGACACCTGCGTGGGCGCCAAGGTCAACGGCCAGATGGTGCAGCTCCGCGACGAACTGCAGAGCGGCGACATCGTCGAGATCCTCACCCAGAAGAACCAGCACCCCCGCCGGGCCTGGCTGCAACTCGTCAAGACCGGCCGGGCACGGACCCGCATCCGCCAGTACCTCCGCCAGGAGGAGCGCGACCACTCGCTCAAGCTCGGCCAGGAGATCTGCGACCGCGAACTGAAGAAGTACGGCCTCAACCTGGGCGCCCTGCTCAAGAGCGGCCATCTCCGCCTGCTGCTCAAGGAACTGCGCTGCGCCTCGCTGGACGACCTGATGGTGCGGGTGGGCAACGGCTCGGTGACCATGTCGGCCCTGATGCGCATCCTCCAGCCGGAGGAGTTCCGTGAGGCTGAAGAGAAACGGCGGGCCGCGGAGATGCTCGAACGGGCCCAGCGGGCCGCACGGGACCGGAGTACCCCGGACCGGGGCGAGGCCATCAGCATCGACGGGGTCGAGGGGCTGCTGGTGAAGATCAGCCAGTGCTGCCACCCGGTGCCGGGCGATGCGATCATCGGCTTCATCACCACCGGCTCGGGCGTGTCCATCCACAAGGCCGACTGCATCAACCTGCTGGCCACCGACCCGAGCCGCTGGATCGAGGTCAACTGGGCCGGCTCGACCCAGGCCAGCCACCGCGCGGCGCTGCTCATCCGGGCGGAGAACCGCAAGAGTCTGCTCGCCGACATCAGCAGCACGATCAGCGCCGACGATGCCAACATCGTCGAGCTGACCGCGCGTACCACGGTGGAGAACAGGGCCGAACTCGAGGTGCTCCTCGAGGTGGTCGACCTGCAGCACCTCCAGCTCCTGCAGCAGCACCTGCTGCAGATGCCCGAGGTGATCGAGGTGCGCCGGCGCTGAGCCGTCGCGGTCCGGATCCACGGGGAGCGAAGCGGGGTGGAGGCGGTGTGCGCGGTCTGCGGCAACGAGATCGATGCCGGCGTGGGCGCCTGCCCGTACTGCGGGGCCGAGCGGGCGATAACCGCCGCACCGGGGGGCGGCCCGGCCCACCGCGAGGTCAACCTGGAGCGGGGGCTGCCGCCGGTGGCGCTCGCCCTGGACCGGCTGGACAAGGAGATCGCCCTGGCCGCGTCCCTGGGCATCCGCGTGCTCACCCTGATCCACGGCTACGGCTCGAGCGGCGAGGGCGGCGCCATCAAAACCGCGGTGCTGCGCCGGCTCGAGTTTCTCCGCCACAGCGGCCGGGTGCGCGAGGTGGTGCCGGGCGAGGGGTTCGAGAACCGCTCCGGCCGGGGCCGCCAGCTGCTGCGCCGTTTTCCCTTCCTCGCCGCCCACCGCGACCTCAACCGGGCCAACCCCGGCATCACCCTGGTGGTGCTCTAGGCCCGCCGCCCTGCCACCGTTTTTCCCTTCTGCACGAGGTTTTGCCATGCGCCCTGACAATCGCCCCGCCGACACCCTGCGGCCGGTCTCCCTGGAATACGGCGTCCAGCCGCACGCCGACGGTTCGGTGCTCATCCGCATGGGCCGCACCCACGTGCTCTGCGGGGTCACGGTCGAGGACCGGCCGCCCGCCTGGTGCGCGGGCACGGGACGCGGCTGGATCACCGCCGAGTACGGCATGCTGCCCTGCGCCACCCACAGCCG
>JAGODN010000133.1 GCA_017998195.1 Desulfobulbus sp.
CCCCCAGCCGGAGCAGCGCCGGCCGTTGCCGGACCCGTCCCGGGCCGAGCCGCAGCCCGCGCCGGGCCCGCTCGAACCTGAAGCCTATTCCGAGGAGGGCGCCTCCCGGGAGATCCGCCTGACCGAGCGCGAGATCAACGCCATGATCGCCCGCAACACCGACCTGGCCGACAAGGTGGCCATCGACCTGGCCAACGACCTGGTCAGCCTGCGCATGCTCATCCCGGTGGACCCGGATTTCCCCTTCCTCGGCGGCAAGACCCTGAAGGTGCGGGCCGGCGCGGAACTCGCCTTCCGCGGCAGCCGGCCGGTGTTCATCCTCCGCGGCATCTCGGTGATGGGCGTGCCCATCCCCAACGCCTGGATGGGCGGGCTGAAGAATATCGACCTGATCGAGGTGTTCGGCTCGGAGCCGGGCTTCTGGAAGGGGTTCGCCGACGGGGTGGCCTCCATCCAGGTGCGCGAGGGCAACCTGGAGATCAACCTGCGGGAATAGGGCGGGATCTCAGCGCCGGTTCTTCTTGCGCGCCTTTTTCGCGGCCTTGTTGCGGGCGCGCTCGGCCTGTTTTTTCCTGTCGGCCTGGCGCGCCCGCGCGGCTTCCCGGTCGGTGGAGGCCGGCGGTCGGTCTTCCTTGGGCTGGAACTCGGCGAACCAGGAGATGTAGCGGTGCAGGTCCGCCGGCATCCGCCGCCGGGTACGTTCACGCAGGGCGTCCATGGCCTCGGCTCGGTCCATGGCCAGGCTTCGCTCCACGTCCTCCGGGGCGATGTAGTCCTGCTGCACCAGGTTGTCCGCATAGGCCCGGCGGATCAGTTCCATGGAGTCGCCTGGGTGCAGGTCGCACAGGGTCGCCACCAGGTTGCTCCAGAAGAACGAGTCCGCCTCGGCCTCCTCCCCGGTGAACAGCCCCTGCACAAAGGCCACGGTCTCGTCCCGGTCGGCCACCCCCTCCGCCACCGCAAAGGTGAGCGCCTCGATCGCCGCACCCCGCACGAACGGATCCACCTCCCGGTCGACCACCAGCGCCCGGATCCTGTCCAGTGAGCCGCCGCAGGTCCGGTGGAGCAGGGTCGGCAGGGTCTCGGTGATCATGTCCCCCCAGAGTTCCTCCAACTGTTCCCGGGGCACGGTGAAGGCGCGGATGATCGCCCGGTGCGCGGCAGTCTCCCGGAAATGGCTGAGCAGCGAGACCGCGTACACGTGGCCGTTGCGCCCTTCCAGGGTGTAGCGCAGCGGGTTGTCGGCCAGATCGTCGAGCAGGGCGATGAGATGCGGGGTGATGGCCTCGCGCTGCGCGACCGCGATGTCCATCTCGTCGCGCAGGTAGACGCCGTCGGTGTAGTCGAAACGGGCCAGCAGGGCCTGGATGTCGGCGGTGGGCATGCCGGGTACCTCACAAGGGGTGGCGGGAAAGGGGCGGGATCAGCCGGTGACGGGCGGAATCCGGGTGGGGACGAGATGCAGTCTGCCGGATGCAGGGTCGAAGCCGATGCCCAGCGGCGCCAGCAGTTGGAAGAGCGGCCGGCCGAAGAGAAACAGCTCGCGCTCAAGGCTCAGCCGATGCGCGGCAACGGCCCGGCTGCGCAAGTCCAGGTCGAGGCGGACCCGCGCCTCGAGCGGCGCGAGCAGGGTGGTCCGGTCGGCCGCCGGTTGGCCGAGGCTGCGGCGGAGACGGTCCAGGTCCGGGCAGGGGCACTCGGCTTCGTGTTCGCGGGACAGGGCCAGCTGCGGGTCGTCCGCGGGGAGGCAGTCGAAACGGGTGAGCAGGTCGCGGCCCGCCAGGTCGAGCAGGGCGCGGGTGTCCCGGCAGTCGAGTACCCGGCAGGCCAGCGGCCGGTCATCGTAGCGGCTGCAGCCGCGGGCTCCCTCGTCGTAGAACAGGCAGCACCAGCTGACGCCGGTGCCGCGCAGCTTGAGGAACTCGTGGCCGACCGGCTCAGGATGTTCGCCGAGCGGCGGGAAGGCGAGTTCGCCTTGCCGAACCGTCACCAAGTCGTCGATCCGCAGCCGGCCCGTGCGGATGAGCGCCAAGTCAACGCTGTGCAGGGCCGGCCCGCCCTGGCGGCAGCAGGTGCCGCAGCGCCTGCAGGTCGCGGCGCCGTCCTCCGGCGCGGTCGGGTGGCCTGACGGCTGTCCGCTCACGCCATCAGCTCCGTGCTCAGGTAGCGCTCGCCGGTGTCGGGCAGCACCAGGACGATGTCCCGGTCGCGGAATTCCGGCCGTGCTGCCAGCTGCAGGGCCCCGGCCAGGGCCGCGCCGCCGGAGATGCCCGAGAGGATGCCCTCCCGCCGGGCCAGGGCGCGCGCCTGCGCGAGGGCCTCTTCATTGGTCACGGTGAGGATTTCGCTGAGCACCCTGCGGTCGAGATTCGATGGCACAAACCCTGCGCCGATGCCCTGGATCTTGTGCGGTCCCGGGCTGCCGCCGGAGAGCACCGGCGAGGCGGCCGGCTCCACCGCGGCCACGTGCAGGGCCGGGTTGTGGTCGCGCAGGGAGCTGCCGGCGCCGCTGATGGTGCCGCCGGTGCCCACCCCGGCGACCAGGGCGTCGATGCGACCGCCGCACTGCTGCCAGATCTCCGGACCGGTGGTGCGCCGGTGCATGGCCGGGTTGGCCGGGTTGGCGAACTGGTCCGGCATCCAGGCCCCGGGCGTTGCCGCGCACAGGGCCGCGGCCCGGGCCACGGCGCCGCGCATGCCCTCGGCCGCCGGGGTGAGCACCAGTTCCGCGCCGAGATGGGCGAGCAGCACCCGCCGCTCCACGCTCATGCTCTCCGGCATGGTCAGGATCAGGCGGTAGCCGCGGCTGGCAGAGACAAAGGCCAGGCCGATGCCGGTGTTGCCGCTGGTCGGCTCGACGATGGTCCCGCCCGGCTGCAGGCTGCCGTCCGCCTCGGCCGCATCGACCAGGGCCACGGCCACCCGGTCCTTGATCGAGCCGAGCGGGTTCATGGACTCGATCTTGGCCCACAGGCGGCCGCCGTGCTCGGGTTCCATGCGCTGCAGGCGGACCAGCGGGGTGTTGCCCACGGCCCCGGGCAGGGCGGTGCAGGCCGAACGGATCATATCCGCACCCCCTCGGTGGCGCCGATGTAGACCAGCCGGGGCTGTTCGAGCAGCACCCGGGTGTCCGGGCCCACCGATTCGGTCAGCCAGACGTTGCCGCCGATGATCGAGCGGGCCCCGACCACGGTCTCGCCGCCGAGGATGGTGGCGTTGGCGTAGATGATCACGTCGTCCTCGATGGTCGGGTGACGCTTGCAGTCGCGCAGGCGTTCGCCGGCATCGCGCGGCAGGGACAGGGCGCCGAGGGTGACGCCCTGGTAGATGCGCACCCGGTCGCCGATGCTGGTGGTGGCGCCGACCACTACCCCGGAGCCGTGGTCGATGAAGAAGTGCGAGCCGATCTCTGCGGCCGGGTTGATGTCGATGGCGGTGCGGTGGTAGGCGTGCTCGCTCATGATGCGCGGCACCAGCGGCACCCCCAGTTCGTGCAGCCGGTGCGCCAGGCGGTAGACCATGGTGGCGAACAGGCCGGGATAGCTGAAGATCACCTCGTCCGAGTTGGTGGCCGCCGGGTCGCCGGTGAGAGTCGCCTCGATGTCGGTTTCCAGCAGGTTGCGGATGGTGGGCAGGCTGTCGATCAGGTCCGCGGCGATCTGGTAGCTGCGCTCGCCGCAGAAACTGCAATTCTGGTCGTGGCGGAAGCAGTCGTGGCGGATGGCCGAGCTGACCTGGCTGGCCAGGTTCTCGTAGAACAGGCTCACCTGCTGGCCGAGGTGGTAGTCCAGGTTCTCCGGGCGGAGAATCACCGGCGAGAAGAAGCCGGGGAACAGGATGCGCTGGGCCTGCTCGATCAGGTCGATGATCTCGCACTTGGACGGGATCGGCACCGGCTCGATGTGGCTGGCCCACTGGCCGCCCTTGAAACCGGCGCTGAGCGCCCTGACCACGCCGTCGATGGGGTTGCGCACCGCCCCGGCGCCGGTGGTGTCGATGGCGCAGGAGCCGGTGAGCTCGTTTTTTCTTCGCATGGGCTTCTCTCCCTGGTGCAGGGTTCAGGTCCGTTCGAGCATCATGATGCCGTAGGTGGCCCGCAGGTTCTTCAGCCAGCGCACCACCGTGCCGCGCGACTCGTGGCCGTAGGTGTTGATCGCCAGGTGGCGCACCGTGCGCACCCCGATGGCGCGCAGGAACCGGTTGAAATCATTGATGGTGATCACCCGGATGTTGGGGGTGTCGTACCACTCGTAGGGCAGCTGGTCGTTCACCGGCGCCCGGCCGGTGCAGAGGATCTGCAGCCGGGCCGACCAGTGGGCGAAGTTGGGGAAGCTGACGATCACCCGCCGGCCGATGCGCAGCAGGTCGAGCAGCAGTTCCTTGGGGTCGTGGATCTGCTGCAGGGTCTGGCTGAGCACCACCACGTCGAACCGCTCCGGCGGGTAGTCGCCGACCTCGGTGCGGAAATCTCCCTGGAGTACGCTCAGGCCGCGCTCGATGCAGCGGGCCACCTTCTCCTCGGCCTGCTCGATGCCGGTGCCGAGCACCTGCTTGTGCGTCTTCAGGTGGGCGAGCAGGTCGCCGTTGCCGCAGCCCAGGTCGAGCACCCGCGACCCCGGTTCGATCCACGAGGCGATCACCTGCAGGTCGAAGCGCAGGCCGCCCTGTTCAGGGCTAGCGGCGGCAATCATGGGACACCCGGTCGAGGAAGCCGCTGATCAGGCCGTCCAGCCGTTTGTTGGGCACGAGAAAGGCGTCGTGGCCCCACTGGGCCTCGATCTCGCAGAAACTCACGTCGCCGCCGTTCTTTTTGAGCGCGCTCACGATCTCCCGCGACTGGTAGGTGGGGTAGAGCCAGTCCGAGGTGAACGAGATCACCAGGAAAGAGACCTCGGCCAGGGCTTCGTTGATGAGCAGGCAGCCGTCGCCGCGCTGCAGGTCGAAGTAATCCGCCGCCTTGGTGATGTAAAGCAGCGAGTTGGCGTCGAACCGGTCCACGAACTTGCGGCCCTGGTGGTGCAGGTAGCTCTCCACCTGGAAGTCGCCGGTGAGGTCGAAGGAGAGCGCGCTGCGGTGCAGGCGGCGGCCGAACTTCTCGCGCATGGCCTCGTCGGACAGGTAGGTGACATGACCGATCATGCGCGCCACCGCCAGGCCGTGGGCCGGGCCGGGGGAGCCGTAGTAGTCGCCGCCCTGCCAGGCCGGGTCGGCCATGATCGCCTGCCGGGCCACCTCGTTGAAGGCGATGGCCTGGGCCGAGTGGCGGGTGGTGGTGGCCAGGGGGATGGCGGCGACGAGCATCTGCGGGTAATCGACACACCAGCGCAGCACCTGCATGCCGCCCACCGAGCCGCCGATGACCGCCAGCAACCTGGTGATGCCCAGGTGGTCGACGAGTTCCTTCTGGGCGCGGACCATGTCGCGGATGGTCACCATCGGGAAGCCGAGGCCGTAGGGGCGGCCGGTGGCCGGGTTGATCGACGACGGGCCGGTGCTGCCGGCGCAGCCGCCGAGGATGTTCGAGCAGATGACGAAGTGGCGGTTGGTGTCGATGGGCCTGCCCGGCCCGACCATGTTGTCCCACCAGCCGGGGCGGGCGTCCCCGTTGGTGTGGACACCGGCCACGTGGGCGTCGCCGGTGAGGGCGTGGAGCACGAGGATGGCGTTGCTGCGGTCGGCGTTGAGGGCGCCGAGCGTCTCGTAGGCCAGGGTGATCGGCCCGAGCCGGGCGCCGGAGTCGAGCGCCATGCCGTCGGCTGACTCGGCGAAAGTGAAGAACCGGCGCTCCACCAGCAGGCGGCCGTCGGTCCCGGTGGCCGCGGCGCTCATAACCGTCCCTCTCCGGACCGGGTGCTGCCGGCGGACCCGGAAGGACTACACTGTGGCATATGGAGGATGGGCGGGAGGCGTTCGTTCATGCGCACACAATAGCCATGGGCCGAAGCCTTGACCAGTGGAAAAAAGCGGCCGCGGGAGCGGCCGCCGCCGGGTCGGTCTGGCCACCGCTACTCGCGGGTCAGCTGGCGGTAGCGGATGCGGTGTGGCTGGTCCGCGTCGGCGCCCTTGCGGCGCTTGTAGTCCTGCTCGTAGTCGGAGTAGTTGCCCTCGAACCAGGTGACCTCGGAGTCGCCCTCGAAGGCCATGATGTGGGTGGCGATGCGGTCGAGGAACCAGCGGTCGTGGCTGATGACCACGGCGCAGCCGGCGAAGTTCTCCAGGGCCTCTTCCAGGGCGCGCATGGTGTTCACGTCCAGGTCGTTGGTCGGCTCGTCGAGCAGCAGCACGTTGCCGCCTTCCTTGAGCATGCGCGCGAGATGCACCCGGTTGCGCTGGCCGCCGGAGATCTCGCCCACCCGCTGCTGCTGGTCGCTGCCGGTGAAGTTGAACCGGGCCACGTAGGCGCGGGCGTTGACCTCGCGGGTGCCGAGCCAGATGGTCTCCTGGCCGTCGCTGATGGTCTCGTAGATGGTCTTGGCCGGGTCGAGGGCGTCCCGCGACTGGTCCACGTAGGCGAGCTTCACCGTCTCGCCGATGCGGATGGTGCCCGCGTCCGGCTGTTCCTGGCCGGTGATCATGCGGAACAGGGTGGTCTTGCCGGCGCCGTTCGGGCCGACGATGCCGACGATGCCGCCGGGCGGCAGGGAAAAGCTCAGGTTGTCCACGAGCAGCCGGTCCTCGTAGGCCTTGCGCACCCCCTGCGCCTCGATGACCAGCTTGCCCAGGCGCGGTCCCGGCGGGATGTAGATCTCCAGGTCGCCGGAGGCCTTCTCGCTCTGCTGGCCCAGCAGGTTCTCGTAGGCGGTGATGCGGGCCTTGGCCTTGGTGCGCCGTCCCTTGGGACTCATGCGGATCCACTCCCGTTCGCGCCCCAGCGTCCGCTGCCGCTCGCACTCCTTTTTTTCCTCCTGTGCCAGCCGCTTCTGTTTCTGATCGAG
>JAGODN010000134.1 GCA_017998195.1 Desulfobulbus sp.
TGACGGCGAATTCGGAGTGATCAGGGTGTTCGCCGAAGGCGAGCGCGCCGCCCTGTGCGGCCAGGGGCAGCTGTTCGCACCGGTCGCGGAGACGGCGAAGGCCGCCGGCAAACGACAACGCATCGGCCTGGCCGGCGCCCGGGCGGCGGTGACCGTCTCTCCGGTGGAGCGGACGCTCAACGCCGAGCAGCAGCGGGCGGTTGCCAGCACGGCCGCGCGCATCCTCGTCCAGGCCGGACCCGGCACCGGCAAAACCCACACCCTGGTCAGCCGGGTAGAGCGGCTGGCCGCGGTGGCGGACCGGCCCTGCACGGTGATCACCTTCACCAACAAGGCGGCGGCCGAGGTGCGCGCGCGGCTGCAGAGCGTGACCGGTGCCGAGCGGGTGCGGGTGGCCACCTTCCACGGCTATTGCCTCGCCCAACTGCGCCGGGAGACACCGGAGTTGCGCGTGGCCGGGCCGGAGGAGCGCGCCGGCCTGCTCGACGAGCTGTTTCCCGATTGCTCCGCCCGCGAGCGGGACGAGTTCTCCGCTGCCCTCAGCCGGGCCTTTCGCGCCGGCGCCGCGCCGGCGGATCCGCCCGAGCTGGCCCGGTACCCCGAGCTGCTCGCCGAGCGGGCGCAGATCGACCTCGAGGCGGTGGTGGGGCGCACGGTGCAGGTCCTGGAACAGGGTGGACCAGCGGCCGAGGCCATGCGCAGGGCCACCGGACACCTGTTCGTGGACGAATTCCAGGACGTGAACCAGGCTCAGTACCGGCTGGTGGCGCTCCTCGCCGCCACCTCGACGGTGTTCGCCATCGGCGACCCGGACCAGGCCATCTACGGCTTCCGCGGCTCGGACCCGCGCTGGTTTGCCGCCTTTATCGACGAGTTCGCCCCCGAGACCCACCAGCTGGTGCGCAACTACCGCAGCGGTACAGCCATCGTTGCCGCGGCCGGGGCGGTGATCGCCGCAAACCCGCATCCCCGGCCGATGGCGCCCATGCGGGCGGAGAGCGCCCGGCCGGGCGCGATCCACGTGCAGCGCTGCGCCAGCCCCGAGCACGAGGCCGCATGGATCGCCGACCAGATCGAGGCCCAGCTGGGCGGCATCTCGCACCGCAGCCTGGAGCGGCTCGACCAGGGGGCCACGGCCCGGGTCTCGTTTGCCGACATCGGCGTGCTCTACCGCACCGCGCGCCAGGGCGAAACCATTGCCGCCGCCCTCGCCGGCCGCTCCATCCCGTTTCAGCTGGTGGACCTGGAGGCCTGCTACACCCGCGGCGACTGCCGGCCGCTCTACCTGTGGCTGCTGCTGCTCGCCGGCCTGGCCAGCGACGACGAGCAGCTGGCCCTGCTCGGCCGCTGTGCCGGGGTCGGCCGCCATTCCCTGCGACTCCTCCGCCGGCGGCTGCGGGCGATTCCGCCGGTCGCGGCCAGCCCCTTTGTCGGTGACCGCCTCGGGCCGGCGGACGGCCCGGTGGGCGCGGCCCTGCACCGGTTCCGCAGCCTCTACGACCGGCTGCGCGCCCTGGCCGCGGACCAGCCGGTGGAGCAGGTGCTGCTGGCGCTCGCCCACGAGTACCACCTCGACCCGCAGCAGCCGGACCTGGTCCGCCTGCGCCAGTTGTCCCTCACCTTCGGCAATGATCTGCCCGCCTGCGCCGCCCACCTGCAGACCTTCAGCGATTCGGTCCTTTATGATGCGCGCGCCGAGGCGGTGACCCTGTCCACCCTGCACGCGGCCAAGGGGCTCGAGTTCCCGCTGGTGTGCATCGCCGGTGCGGAGGCGGGGCTGCTGCCGCTTGCCCCGCGCCGGCCGCTTACCACCGAGGCCGAACGCGCCCACCTGGAGGAGGAGCGCCGCCTCTTCTACGTGGGCCTGACCCGGGCGATCGCCACCCTCTGCGTGAGCTGGGCGGCCAGCCGCGCCGTCCCGGGCGAGCCGATGGCCGAGCGGCAGCCGTCGCCCTTTCTCGCCGACATCCCGGCGCCTCTGGTCACGGCCCCGCCCGCGGTCCGCCTTGCCGCGGCCAAACCACGGCCGGTTCGGCGCCAGCTGTCCCTGTTCCCCGGCCATGACTGACCGGGGCGGGATGCAGACGCGCCTGGAGGAACTGGAGGCGCGGATTCGCCGGCTGGAGGCGGAGAACCGCGAGCTGCGCACCAGGGCGCACCGGGCCGACTCGGCCAGCCAGGCCAAGTCGGAGTTCCTCGCCATGATCAGCCACGAGATCCGCACGCCCATGAACGGCGTCATCGGCATCAGCGAACTCCTGCTCGACACCGAGCTGCAGCCGCGCCAGCGCCATTTCGCCCAGCTCATCCGCACCTCCGCCAGCAGCCTGCTCACCCTGATCAACAACCTGCTCGATTTCAGCAAGATCGAGGCGGAGAAGATGACCCTGGAGGTGGCCGAGTTCGACCTGGCGGCCCTGCTCGACCAGCTGGTGGCGTTGTACCAGGTGACCGGCCGGAGCAAGGATCTGGCGGTGAGCGGGGTGATCGACCCGGCGGTGCGGCGCAGCTGGCTGGGCGATGGCCAGCGGCTGCGCCAGGTGCTCGTCAACCTGCTGGGCAATGCCGTCAAGTTCACCGAACAGGGGACCATCGTCCTGCGGGTGGAGCGCCAGGAGGGGGGGGCGGCCGGTCGCGAGCGGATCCGGTTCGCGGTGGAGGACACCGGCGTGGGCATTGCCGGCGAGTCGATGGGCAAGCTCTTTCTGCCCTTTTCCCAGGTGGACAGCTCGTCCACCCGGCGCTACGGCGGCAGCGGCCTGGGGCTGTCGATCTGCGCCAAGCTCATCCAGCTGATGGGCGGCAGCTACGGGGTGGAGTCGCAGCCCGGTGCGGGCTCGGTGTTCTGGTTCCTCCTCGACCTCGCGCCCGCCGGCCCGAACCGGGCGGAGGAAGCAGCGGTGCTGCCGGCCGGGCCGGTGGCCCGGACGGTGCCCATTGCCCCGGCCGTCTGTCCGGCGGCCGCGGCCGTGCCGACCGTTGCCGGGGCCGCGGTGCGGCTGCTCATCGTCGATGACGACGCAACCAACCGGGTGGTGCTGGCCGAAACCTTCCGCAACGCCAGGGCCGAGATCGTCACCGTCGACAACGGCCGCCTGGCGGTGGAGGCCTGCCGCGCCGGCCGTTTCGACCTGGTCTTCATGGACTGCCAGATGCCCGAGATGGACGGTTTCGAAGCCACCCGAACCATCCTCGCGGACTGTGCGGCCAGGCGGCAGCGTGCGCCGGTGATCGTCGCCCTGACCGCCGACGCCACCGAGGCCGGCCGGGAACGCTGCCTGGAGGCGGGCATGGTCGATCACCTGGTCAAACCGCTGGACTTCGCCCAATTGCGCCGCGTGCTCGACCAGTGGCTGCCGGAATTGGGCGGTTCGGTCACCCCGAAAACCAGCACCGGGCCGGCCGCAGCAGCACAACCGGCTGCCGGCGACCACGCCCGGGTGATCGACATTGCGGTGCTCGAGCGGCTCCGCGAGCACGTCGGCGATATCCGCCCGGCGGTGGATATCTTCCTGCGCTCGCTCGACATCCGCATCAACGACCTGCACCGAGCCCTGGAACGCGGGGACGGTGAGGCCGTCGGCAAGGTGGCGCACACCATGAAGGGCAGCAGCAGCCAGTTCGGCGCCGAGGTGCTGACCGGGCTCTGCCTGCAGGCCGAGCGCATGGGCAAAAGCGGCACGATCCGTCACCCCGAGCGCCTGTTCGCGGCCATTGTCGAGGCCGCGGACAATGTGCGCCGGTTTTTGTCGGAACGCCTTGATTAATGCGCCCGGTCCCCTACAATGAACAAAAGCCGTTTTGCCGGCGATCGCGGCTCGAACCGGCTGCCCCTCTCTCCCTCCACTGATCCGGCGCCATGACCGTTTCCCTGTTCTCCGGGATCATCCCGGCCATCCTGATCGTCGACGACGACGAGGTCATGCGCATGCTCCTGCGCCAGTTCCTCGAGGGCGAGGGCTACGCGGTCACCGAGGCCGAGGACGGCCAGGCGGCCCTGGAACGGCTGGCCGAGCGGTCGTACGACCTGGTCATCCTCGACATCGCCATGCCCGGTATCGACGGGCCGGGCGTGTGCGCGCACATCTGCTCGTCCATGGTGGACGCGCCGCCGGTGCTCATGGTCACCGCCCTGGACGACGAAAAGAGCATCGAGCGCTCCTACTACGCCGGCGCGGTGGACTACATCCGCAAGCCGCTGCGCTGGCCGGTGCTGAAAAACCGCATCCGCTACATTCTCGGCGCCCGGCGGGCCAAGCAGGAACTCGAACTGCTCTCGAAGAACTACGAGATGATCCTCGACGCAGCGGCCAACGGCATCTGCGGGGTGGATGGGCAGGGGCGGATCAGCTACATCAATCCGGCGGCCCTGAAGATGCTGGGGTACTCCAGTGACGAGGTGCGGGGGCGCAGCTACCGCGAGGTGTTCCGCCTGTCCATGCCCGGCAGCGACGCCTTTACCGAGGACTGCTGCCCCTTTTTCACCGAGGGCAGGGAAAACCTGGTCGCCCGGTTCGACGAGGCGCGGATGCAGCGCCAGGACGGCACCATCTTTCCGGTGGATTTCCGCTCCACCCCGATCCGCCAGGGGGGACGGCCGGGTGGCGGGGTGCTCGTCTTCCAGGATGTGACCGAGCGCCAGGAGGCGGCGGAACTCATCCGCTACATGGCCAACCACGACCCGCTCACCAACCTGCCCAACCGCAACTACTTCCGCCGCCGCCTGCCCCAGGCCATCTCGCTGGCCAAACGCTACGGCCGCATCCTCTGCCTGCTGTTCATCGACCTCGACCGGTTCAAGCCGATCAACGACCAGTTCGGCCACGGGGTGGGCGACATCGTGCTCATGCAGGTGGCCGAGCGGCTGCGCCACAGCCTGCGCACCTCGGATTCGGTCTGCCGGCTGGGTGGCGACGAGTTCGTCATCCTCCTGGAAAGCACGGACACCATCGACGGCGCCACCCTGGTCGCGCAGAAGGCCATCGATTCACTCAACGAACCCATCGAGGCGGGCGACCACGTCTGCTTCATCGGCGCCAGCATCGGCATCTCGGTCTACCCCGTCGACTGCGAGGACGCCGAGACCATGCTCCGCCACGCTGACATCGCCATGTACGAGGCCAAGAAGAAAGGCCGCAACTGCTGGCACCTCCACGACGCCGGGGCGGCTACTGGCCCTGGGCGATCGTCCGGATGATATCGGACTTGCCGATCACCCCCACCAACTGACCCCCGGCCATCACCGGCAGGGTGTGCACCTTCTTTTCCGCCATGAGCGTCGCCAGTTCCTCCAGGCCGGTTTCCGGGCTGACACTGACCAGGTCGTGCGAGCAGATGTCGCCGACCCGGGCGCCGGCGATCTTTTTCAGTTCCTTCTCCGTTTTCCCCGGACTTTCCAGAAAGATGAAGGCATCGAGGATGGCCACCGCGGTGGGCAGATGGACCTTCTTGTTCTGAAAGATGAGGTCGCTTTCCGTGACCACGCCGATCACCCGGCCGGCCGCGTCGACCACCGGTGCGCCGCTGATCTTTTTGGTGAGAAAAAGCGTCGCCAGTTCGCGGACGGTGGCGTCCTCGCCAACCGTGATCACCTCACGGGTCATGATGTCCTGGGCTGTGAGCATGGGGTCTCCTGTGCTGGTGTTGAAAGGGTACAGTGGCCGATGACCTCGGGCAGCATCCGGGCCACCTCGGAGGCGGTGTAGCCGTAGGGGCGGGTCCGGGCGAGGCGGTCCGCGGCGAGGCCGTGCAGGTAGACGCCCAGGCAGGCCGCGTTCCAGGGCGAATACCCCTGGGCGAGCAGGCCGGCGATGACGCCGGAAAGCACGTCGCCCATGCCGCCGGTGCCCATGCCCGGGTTGCCGCTGGTGTTGATCGCCCACCCCCCCTGAACCGAGGCGACCACCGTGCCGGCGCCCTTGAGCACGGTGACGAGCGGCGGCAGCCCCTCTGCGGCCAGATCGTTCAGCCACTGGGCCGCGGCCAGCCGGTCGGCCTGGACTGCGGCCACGCTCGTGCCGAGCATCCGCGCCATCTCACCGGGGTGCGGGGTGAACACCCGCGGCCCGGCCGGGCGGCGGATCGCCTCCGGATGGGCGGCGAGGATATTGAGGGCATCGGCGTCCACCACCTGGGGCAGCGGGTTTTCCGTGTACAGGCGGACCACCAGCTCGGCCGTGGCCGGCTCCGTGCCCAGGCCGGGACCGAGCACCAGGCAGTGCTTGCCCTCGGCGGCGGCCTGGATGAGGTCGTAATCCTCCACTGACAGCCAGCGGCTCGAGGCGGGCAGGGCGATGGACATGGTCTCGGCGCTGGCCGCCTCGAACACCGGGTTCAGGTCGCGGGGCACGACGAAGCTCACCAGGCCGGTGCCGCAACGCAGGGCCCCCTGGCCGCAGAGCAGGGCCGCGCCGGTCTTGCCCTCGGAGCCGGCGACGATGAGCAGGTGGCCGTTGGTGCCCTTGTGTACGTCCTTGCGGCGCGGGTCGAGCAGGTCGGCCGTGGTGTGGTCGAGGATCGAGCCGCGCAGGCCGGCGCGGGCCACCAACTTGGCCGGGATGCCGATGTCGACCCGTTCCACCCGGCCGACCAGGGGACCGCCGTGGTGGTAGTGGCCGGGCTTGGGCTGACCGTAGGTCACGCTCAGGTCGGCCTGCACCGCTGCGCCGAGCACCGCGCCGGTATCGCTGTGGAGGCCCGAGGGCAGGTCCACCGCCACCACCGGCAGGCTGTTGGTCGTGCGCAGGCTTTTCAGGCAGTTGATGGCGTCCTGGAAATGGCCCTCCACCGGCCGAGTCAGGCCGGTGCCGAAGATGGCGTCCACCAGGCAGTGCACCGGGTGCATGCGGTTGAGGGTGAGCACCGTGTCGAGCAGGGCGGGCATCTTGCCCGGCTGGTCGAACACCTGGCAGGGCAGGCGGAG
>JAGODN010000135.1 GCA_017998195.1 Desulfobulbus sp.
GTACTGTTCGACCAGGCCGGCCTGCACGGCATCGTGGTCGACATCCGCCGCTACGTGGCCCTGGGCGAGGGCGAGCAGGTGGTCCGCGAGGAACTGGCAACGGCCATGGGCGTGGATATCGATGACGAGGAACTGGCCCAGTTCGTCATCGGCCAGACCGGGGCCGGGGTACGGCTGCAGGCGGTGGACGCGACCGCGGCCCCTGACCCGACCGCCCGTCTGACCGCAGCGGTGTCGACCTCCGGCAGCGACGAGGAACGCACCGCCGCCACCGCGGCCATGCTCGCCCACCTGGCCGGCAGCACGGACCCGGACCGGCGGGCGGAAGACCTGCGCCTGTTCGCCCGCACCCTGGCCGGACTCGACCCGTCGCGGCTCGCCCGGCTGATCAGCCGGCTGCCGCAGACCCCGCTGGCCGACGAACTGCTTGGGGCGGTGTTCGAGCAGCTGCCGCCGGAGCGGTTGGACCGGCTGGCCGTGCGGCTGGCCACGGAACAGGGGCCGGAGGGTGAGCAGGCCGGCGCGGACGGGTTGGCGGCGACCGCCACCGGGCTGATCGACCGGATCGCCGCGGTCGCCTCCGCCGGGCCGGACGGCCGGCTCCCCACCTTCGCCCGCTCGCTGGACGCCGTGCGCCTGCTGCTCGATCCGGACGAAGACACGGACGGGCTGCCCGACGGGCTGCGCCGGCGGCTCGTTGATCCGGACTGGGCCGCACCGGTCTTGACCAGCGCCGCCCGCCAGGTGACCGACCCGGACCTGCGCGATCTCGCCCGGGTCGATTTCGCTGCCTTCAACCGGCTGCTCGGCCGCTACGAACAGCTGCTCGACCATGAGCGCCAGCAGCGGGTGGCCACCCTCGCCGGGGCGGAACTGGCCGCGGTCGAGGGGGCGACCCTGTCCACCCTGCTGGCCGAAACCTTCAAGGGGCTGTTCGGTGACCAGGTGTACCGCCAGGTGGTCTCCGCCATGCCGGACGAACTCCTCGACCGGACCCTGACCCACCTCACCCCGCGGCAGCTCAACCGCATGATCGCCGCCCTGACCAGTGACCTGCCCCCCCAGCCCGGGCCCGCAGGCGAACCGGCGCCGGACGCGGACCCGGTACTCCGCCGGCTGGCCCAGACCCGCCGGGGACCGGAGGTGAGCGTGCTCATCGCCCGCAACCAGGACGCCGGCCGGCTGCTGCGGGACCCGGAACCCGGCACGGCCGGCCTGGCGGAACCGCTGCGCCAGCGGCTGGGCGACCCCCAGTGGGCCGGCCCGGTGCTGGCCAGCGCCACCCTGCAGGTGGCCGACCCGCCCGCCGGTCCGCACCCGCCTCCCCGGTTCACCGCCCTGCAGCATCTGTTCGCCCGCTGCGAACAGCTGCTCGACCGGGACCAGCAGGAACGGACGGCCCAGCTGGCCGGGGCCGAACTGGCCGGACAGGAGGGACAGGTGCTCGGCCGCGTGCTGGCCCGCCGCTTCAGGGGGCTGTTCGGCGAGCAGGTGTACCGGCAGGTGGTGGACCTGGTTGCCGATGAACTCCTCGACCAGACCGTCGACCACCTCACCCCCAAGCAGCTCAACCGCATGGTCGCCGCCCTGACCAGCGACATGCCCCTGGAGGTGAGCCGCAGCCGGGACCAGGAATTCGCGCCGGCCGACGACACCCTGCTCAAGCGACTCAGCCGCACCCGCAAGGGGGTCGATGTCACCCGCATGATCGCCCAGAACCTCGATGCGCACGCGCTCCAGGCCGGCACCGAGGTCCTCCCCCGCCTGCCCGAGCGGCTGGCCATGCGCCTGCAGCAGCCGGCCTGGGCCGCGCCGGTGCTGGTCAGCGCGGCCGAGCAGACCGTGGATCCGGCCAACTTCCACGACGGCAAGGCCGACCCGGCCCGGTTCGTGCGCCTGCTCGACCGCTACGACACCCTGCTCAGCAAGGACAAGCAGGTGCAGGTGGCCGCCCGGGCCGGCGCCGCCCTGGCCGGTCTGGACGACAGCGAACTGGCCCTGCTGCTCGTGCGTGCGGACAAGAGCGGGTTCGGCGAGCAGCTCAACGAACAGGTGATCGGCCAGCTCGGCGAGGAGCGGATCGGCCGCATCGCCCGACGGCTCAAGGCGGCGGCCGAGGGGAGCAGGCCCCTGCCCGTTGCCGCGGACGAGCAGCAGGTGGCCAGTGCCTACCAGCAACTGGTGCAGACCGCCCGCGGCGAAAAGATGCGGGCCATGCTCGAGCTGCACCGCGAACGCCAGCGTCGCCGGGAGGAGGAAGAACGCGGTCGCATCACCTCCCTGCTCGACGAGCTGCACCAGGGCCGCTTCACCCTGCTGGAACAAAAGGACTGCGTGCCCACCCTGGCCGCGGCGGTCCGGGACCTGCTTGGTGAAGGCCGGGAGGCGGAAGCGGACGGCCTGCTCATGCAGCTGGCCGTGGCCCTGCAGCACCAGCGCGGCCCGGTGCGCAGCCACGCGGCCCATGGGCTGGCCGCCATTGCCGAGCAGCTGGCAGCCAGCGGCCAGTGGCAGCGGCTCACCCGCCTGCGGCCCGCCCTGGAACAGGTGCTGCGCCTGCCCGGGCTGGACCCCCAGGCCAGATCACAGATCCTCCAGGCCCTCGCCGCCCTGACCGGTCACCACCTGGCGAGCGAACAGTACAACCGGGCCCACGAACTGGTGCAGTGGTTCCAGTCCCTGGCCGCGCCGTCCGCCGACCCGGACCGGGACGACCCGGAACTGCGCGCCCTTGCCCGCGACCTGCTCAAACGGATCGGCGCCCCGCCGGTCCTCGACCAGCTGCTGAAGACCGCCCTGCACTCGGACACCCACCGGGAGGAGGCGGCCCGCGTCCTCACCGCCCTGGGCGCACCGGCCGCCCAGATGCTGCTGCAGCACCTGATGAGCGACGACCGCCGCTACGCCCGCCGGCGGCTGCTCGACCTGCTCCGGCAGACGGGCGAGCCGGCCACGGCCATCCTGCTCGAGCAGCTGCACCGGGATGCCCCCTGGTACGTGATCCGCAACATTGTCCGCCTGCTCGGCGAGGTGGGCGGACCGGAGCACTTTGCCGCGGTGCGGCCCTTCCTCACCCACCCGGACCTGCGCGTGCAGCGCGAGGTGATCTCCACCGGCCTGCGCATCGGCGGCGAGGAGACGAGGGATTTTCTCCTCGAGGCCCTGCAGACCGTGCCCGACGAACTCAAGACCAAGGTGGTCCATCACGCGGCCGAGGTCCACGACGAACGGTTCGTCCGCCCGCTCACCGACCTGCTGGAGAGCCCCCGCCCCTTCCTGGGCAAGAACCGCGACGACCTGCAGCTGGCCATCTGCCGCACCCTCGGCGCCATCGGCTCGAAACGGGCCGCGGCCGCCCTCGGCCGGGTGGCGCAGAGCCGCACGGTCCTCGGCCTGGGCGGCTACTCGGAAACGGTGCGCCAGGCCGCGGCCCGGGCCCTGGCAGAGATCCGCGACGCGGGCGGGGAGGAGCCGGGGCGGGAGGTGGCGGAGGTGCGGTCAGACCGCGGGGCACCATTGGCTGGGGAGGGAACGGGGGCTGCGCCCGCCGGGACCGGGGCCGCAGCCTCGGGGATGGAGGAGGAAGAGGCGATCTTCGCCCTGGTGGCCGCGGGCCAGCCGGAGATGGCCAAGCAGCGACTCATCGACCTGATCGCGGCCACGGCCCGGGCCGGCGATTTCCGCACGGCGGAGCGGCTGCGCGACCGCATTTACGAGATCGACGGGCTGGCGCTCACCGAGATCATCCGCGCCGGCGAGATCATCGAACAGGAGAAACGCGGCGCCATCCGCGACGAGGACCTGGAGATCTGGGCAGCGCTCACCGACACGCTCAGCTCCGAGGAGTTCCAGACCATCTACCACGAATTCATCGAGCGGAGCTACAAACCCGAGGAGACCATCGTCAGCCAGGGGGACAGCAACGAGGAGTTGTTCTTCATCAACCGCGGCAGCGTCAAGGTCTCCCACCTGGTCGGGTCGCGGGAGTTGTTCATCACCAGCCTGAGCCGCGGCCAGATCGCCGGGGAAAACTTCTTCACCCCGAGCTTCTGGACCGTGAGCCTCACCTCGCTCACCCCGGTGACCGTGTACGTGCTGCCGCAGTCGGCCCTCACCGCCTGGCAGGAGCGGTTCCCGGGCCTGCGCACCAAGCTCCACCAGTTCTACGCGGCCAGCAACAACATCAACGCCATGCTCGACCGCAAGGGGCTGGAGCGGCGCCGCGACCAGCGCTTCACCCTGGCCCGCAGGATCCAGGTGCAGCCGGTGAACACGCAGAACGCGCCCATCGGCCGCGGTTTCCGGGCCGAGACCGCGGACCTCTCGCTGGGCGGGCTGGCCTTTCTCGTCCGCATCGGCCGGCAGGAGAACGCCCGCCTGCTGCTCGGCCGGCGCATGCAGGTGGTGCTGCCGGTGGGCGGCGCGGTGGAGTACCTCTACCTGCGGGGGCTGGTGATCAGCGTGCAGCCCTTCCACATCCTCCAGAACGACTTCTCGGTCCATTTCCGCTTCGACCAGCCGCTGGACGAGCAGGACCTGCGCACCATCCTCGGCTGAGGCGGATCGCGGTCGGGTCAGGCCGGAGTTGCGCCGGCGGCCGGGGTGAAGTCGTACTGCGGTTCCCACAGCAGGCCGACGCGGACATTGAAGATGTCGGCCCGCCGCGGGGTGACGGCAAAGGTCTCCACCGGGCAGGCGGCCGGGTCGTACCGCACGCTCTCGGTGATCAGCTTCTGCCGCAGTTCCTCGCCCAGGCGGGCCAGTTCCGCCTCGATCCGCCCCGCCTCCTCGCGCGCCCGCTGCACGTCGCCCGTTTCCTTGAGCAGCCGGCCGGCGCTGCGCACCCCCTGGGCCGAGCGGGTGGCCGTGGTCATGGACAGCGACTTGCGGCCGAGAAAGGCGCCGAGGATGGCCGCGCCCACGGACAGGGCGGTCTCCACCCCCCTGGCGCGCACCTCACCCTGCTCCTTGCCCACCCGGGAGAGCGCCTTTTCCAGCTGCGTTTCCAGTTGCCGCTGCTTTTTTCCGTACTGCTCCTCGAGCCGGGCCAGGGCCTCCTCCTTTTTCGCGGCGAGCAGGGCGGCCAGCCGCTGGTGGAAGGCGGCCTCGGACTCGCCGGGCTGTGATTCCAGGCCATGCTCGCGCACCCGCAGGAGCTGCAGGGTGTGCGAGCGGTAGAGGTGGTCGGAGAGCCGTTTTTCCTCGTCCCTGAAATCACGGCGCACGGTCAGATCCGCCGGCAGCCGGGCGAATAGCGCGCCCGCGGGCGGCTCGGCCGCCAGGTCGGCGACCGCGATACCCGTGGCCTCGGCCCGGGACCAGTCGGCACCGGCCGGGTCGAGCGGCAGGGGGAGACGCAGGCAGACCTCGGCGGTCTCGTCGATACCGCGGCGCTGGTCCACGGTGCGCACCGAGGCGAGCCCCACCAGGGCCGGCCGGTAGCGGATCGCCTCGCCGGGCAGGGGCGGCGGCACGAACCGCTGCAGGAGGGTATCGGCCAGGTGCGGCCGGACCTCGTTGTAGGGCTCCTCGTCACCACCGGCAGGCGGAGGCGTCGCCTCACCCCCGGCCGGTGCGCCCGGCCCGCGCTCCAGCCGGCCGACCTCCTCCAGGCTGATCGGCCCCTTCAGGTAGGAGAGCACCCAGCGGGTGGTGAACAGGGTCGGTTCGTCGCGGTGGGCCGAGCTGAGCAGGAAACTCCGTTCGCGCAGCCCGGCGATCATCCGTCGCAGCTCCTGCTCGTCGAACCGCTTGGAGCTGCCGGCGATGCCGGTGATGACCCGGTCCTGGTCCTGGCGGGTCTGCAGCCGGCCCACGAACCAGGTGCCGATGTTGGCCAGCCCCTTGTAGTCCAGGTCCACCGGGTTCTGGGTGGACAGGACCACGCCGAGACCGAAGGCGCGGGCCTGCTTGAGCAAGAGCAGCATGGGTTTCTTGGACGGCGGGTTGGCGCTGGGCGGGAAGAAGCCGAAGATCTCGTCCATGTAGAGCAGGCAGCGCAGGCCGCTGCTGCCCTCCTGGCGGCGCATCCAGCCGAGCAGCCGGCCGAGCAGCAGGGTGACGAAGAACATGCGCTCGCTGTCACTCAGGTGGGCGATGGTGAAGATGGCGATGCGCGGCTTGCCCGCAGGCGTGTAGAGCAGCTCGTCGATGGCCAGCGGCTCGCCCTGCACCCAGCCGCCGAAAGCCGGACTGGCGATGAGGGTATTGAGCTGCAGGGCCAGTTCCATCCGTTTGGTCGGCGGGTAGAAGGCGTCCACCGGGAACACGCCCACCTGCTTGAACGGCGGCTGCGCCACCCGGGTGATGAGGGTTTCCAGGGAAAGCGACTGGCCCTGCTGCCAGGCGTCGTGGAGGATGGTGGAGAGGAGCACGTGCTCGCGGCTCTTCAGCGGATCGGCGTCGATGCCGAGCAGGCCGAGCAGCGAGGCCACGGTGGAGCCGATCATGTCGGCCAGGGTCTCGGTGTCGGCCAGCACCTCGGCGGACGGCGCCTCGAGGCTGTCGACAATGGACACCGGCCGCACGGCGGCGCTGCCCGGGGTGTACACGGCGAACTCGGCGCTCTCCCGCATGCGCCGGATGCGCTCGCCGTCCTGGTCCCAGTCGGCCAACCCCTGGCGCCACTGGTCGGCGGTGCGCCCGGCCAGTTCGTCCACGCTCAGCCCCTTCTGCTCGGCCGCGGCCGGGTCGATCCAGGGGCGGAAATCGGCCGGGGCCAGGTCCGGGAAGGTGAGCAGCAGGTTGCCCATGTCGCCCTTGGGATCGATGACGATGGCCAGCAGCCGGTCCATGGCCGCCTCCTCGAGCAGCGCGATGCCCAGGCCGGTCTTGCCGCTGCCGGTCATGCCGATGA
>JAGODN010000136.1 GCA_017998195.1 Desulfobulbus sp.
GTACTGCACGGGTGACTGTGTGGGAGAGTAGGTCGCCGCCGTCTTTCTTTCCTTAAGCCCCTATGACCAATGGTCATAGGGGCTTTCTTGCGTCTAACTCGCCAGAACCATCACCGTAACCGTAATTCCCGGCTTCTCGAACGCCTCCCCCTCCCCCGCAAACCTCCACCTTCCAGAGCACCCCGCCCAGTTTCCTTGCTTTTTTCCTGAAAAATTAAGAAAAATTGAATAAGCTTTTAATAATCGTACACCACCACAGTCCCCAGGAGGAGCACATGCAGCTTGGCATGATCGGTATGGGAAAAATGGGTTTGCCCATGGTTCATAATGGTCGGGATCACGGGCTTGAGATCGTCGTTTTCAGCGAAAAATCAGAAAAAATTACCGACCTGGCTGCGGAAGGCATCAAGGGCTTTTCCCGCCTCGAGACCTTCGTTGCCGCCCTCCTCCCGCCTCGGGTTGTCTGGCTGATGATTCCTGCAGGCGCCCCGGTCGACACCATGATCTCCCGCCTGCTGCCATTGCTCGATTCCGGGGATATCCTCATTGATGGCGGGAACTCCTGGTACCAGGACAGTCAACGCCGACACGCGCAAATGCTTCAGGCTGGCATCCATTTCATGGATGTGGGCACCAGCGGCGGTACCGAGGGGGCGCGTAATGGCGCGTGCCTGATGATCGGCGGCGACCGGGAAATCTATTATCGGATCGAACCTGTGTTCAAAGCCCTTAGTGGCAGCAGCGGTTTCGCCTACCTGGGCGAGAGCGGGTCCGGACATTTTGTCAAGATGATCCACAACGGCATCGAATACGGGATGATGCAGGCGATCGGCGAAGGTCTGGAAATCATGCAACACAGTCCGCTCGGCTTGGAGTTGGACAAGGTGACCGCGGTTTGGCAAAGGGGTTCCATTGTCTCAGGGCTGCTCATGGACATGACCGCCGCCTCCCTGGCCCGCGAGCCCGATCTGCAGTCCATCGAGGGTATTGTCGCGGCCTCCGGTGAAGCCAACTGGACGGTCAACGAGGCGGTTCGTCTTGGTGTCGCGGCGCCGACCATTGCCGCCGCCCTTTTTGCCCGGTTCAAATCACAGGATCGGGAAAAATTTGCCGAGAGGTCCGTTGCGGCCATGCGCCGGGAGTTCGGCGGTCACGCCGTCGTAACCCGGGACAAGGAGTGAACGATGGACGGGAATGACGCGCACCTCTTCCTCTTCGGGGCCACCGGTGACCTGGCGGCCAAAAAGATTTTGCCGGCCCTGCAGCAGTGGGCAGCCGGCACGCCCTTCTTTTCCCGCATCTGGTGTTTTGGCCGCAGACCATTCGACACGCCAGCCTATCTCGCCTTCATCGAAAAGAAAGGCCGTATAACGATAGAGGAGCCGTTACTCTCCGCCATCCGTTACCAGCAACTCGATTTCAACGATCCCGCCGCCTTTGTGGACCTGGCACACCGTCTCGGCCGGGAATATCCTCCCGGGACGCGACGGCTCTTTTTCCTCGCGGTCAAACCGGAGGCCTTTGTGCCCATTGCTTCCGGCCTGCGCGATGGAGGGATTTTCTCCTCCACCGATCCAGCCCATCGCCTTCTTTGCGAAAAACCTTTTGGTGAAGATTTCGCTTCGGCCGCCCGGATCCAGGAAGAACTCATGACCCTGGCCCGGGAGGAGCAGATCTATCGCATCGACCACTACCTGGGCAAGGATATGATCCGCAACATCCTCACCATCCGTTTCTCGAACCGCCTGTTCACTGACAGTTGGAACGGTGCCTCGGTGGAACGTGTGGATGTCACCAGTATCGAAACCACGGGTGTGGAGGAGCGGCTCGACTATTATGACCGCGCCGGCGCCATCAACGACATGGTCCAAAGCCACCTGCTGCAGATGGTGGCCCTGGTGGCCATGGCCGCGCCGGCCCATCTCGGCCCCGAGGCCATCCGCCAGGCCAAAATTGACGTACTCCGCCGGATCACCGTCGATGATCGTTTCTCGCCGGTGATCGGCCAATACCAGGGCTACGACGCCCTGCGCCCCGGCTCGCTCATTGATACCTATGTCGAGGCGGCCCTGCGCATCGACACCCAGCAGTGGCAGGGCACTCGTTTCATGGTCCGGACCGGCAAGAAACTCGCCGAAAAACGGACCGAGATCCGTCTCGATTTCCGACCCACGCGGATGTGCCCCAGTTGCGCGGAAACCATCGAGGCCCCGGGCAACCGGCTCACCATCGAGGTCTTCCCACGGGAAGGCATGCAACTGCGTTTCAACTCCAAGACCCCGGGGTACGGCTATGACCTCGAGCAGGTGACCGCCGACTACTGCCACAGCTGCCGGGCCGTGGGCAGTCGGCCCGAGGCCTATGTCAAGCTGCTTCAGGACGCCCTCGCCGGCGACCACACCCTGTTCGCCGGTTTCGAGGAACTGCGCGAGCAGTGGCGTATCGCCGACCAGATCCGCGCCCGGGCCGCGGAACACCGCCTTGTCCTCTATCCTCCCGGCTCCGACCGGGTGCCCCCTTCTGGAGAAACGCCATGCTGAACGGCTGGATCCCGGTTTCGCTGCCGATCAACGAAGAGATGGTGGTCTACAAGAACCAGGACGACAAGCGGCCGGTCATTGAAACCACCAGAACCTTTGCCAGCCACGGCATGCACGAGAGCAGCCTGCACCTGCCGCTGCACACCGGCACCCACGTGGACTACCCGCTCCATGCCATCGAGGGCGGCAAACGTTCCAGCGACTATCAGCGCTTCCCGCTGACCTTTCACGCCCTGGTGGTGGACCTGAGCCCGGCCCCGCGCACCGCCATCGACCTGGACCAGGTGCGCGATCTTCCCCTGGAGGGGGTTGAGGCGGTGCTGTTCAAAACCATGGCCCGACCTGCGGCCGCCTTTGACCCGCAGTTTCCCGGGTTGACGGCCGAAGCGGCCGCCTGGCTGGCCCGCCTGCCCCTGCTGTTCGTGGGCACCGACCAGTTGGGTCTCGAGCGTGGCCAACCCGGCCACCCGACCCACCGGCACCTGCTGGCGCGGGACATCCTCATCATCGAGGGTCTGGAGCTGTCACGGCTCGCCGGCGGACACCGCCGTTTCGCCGCCTTCACCCCCGGCATCCACGGGGTGGAAGCGGAACCGATCCTGGTCTACGCCCTGCCCGGCTGACCGACCCGCTCGGCCGCTGACCCCCCCCTTCCCCGTTCCCACAACCACGGCACCCGCTTTCCTCCATGGATTCGTCGCAAACCCATAGCCCGCCGCCGGCCGGCTCCGGCCGGCTCTACGTTGTCGCCACCCCCATCGGCAACCTCAAGGATCTCAGCCAGCGGGTGATCGAGACCCTGACCACGGTCGACCTGATCGCCTGCGAAGACACCCGCCACACCCGCAACCTGTGCCGGCACCTGCAGATCAACACCCCCCTGACCAGCTATTTCCGCGAAAAGGAACAGCAGAAAGCCGAACAGCTGCTTGCCCGGCTGCTGGCCGGCGAACACATTGCCCTGGTATCGGACGCGGGTACGCCGGCACTGTCCGACCCGGGCGCCGTGCTCATCACCAGGGCGCGGCGGGCGGGGGTGGAGATCGTCGCCATCCCGGGTCCGTCGGCCCTGACCGCGGCCCTGTCCGTGGCCGGGCTGCCGCAAACCGGCTTTTTCTTCGCCGGTTTTCCACCTGCCAACACCTCCGAACGACGCCAACTGCTGCGCACCTTGGCCGCCCTGCCCTACCCCCTCGTTTTTTTTGAATCGCCGCACCGCATCACCGCCTCACTGCGGGACATGGAGCGGGTACTCGGTGACCGGAGGGCCCAGCTCTTCCGTGAACTGACCAAGATACACGAGGAATGCCTGGAGGGGACGCTCTCCGCCCTGGCGGACCGGGTCCAAGGCGGTGTCAAGGGGGAGTTGGTGCTCATTGTCGGGGGTGCCCCCGGCCGACCGCACGACCGTCCCGAAGAACTCGACGACCTGCTCCGCTGGTACCGGGACGAACTCCGGGCCAGCCTCAAGGACGCGGTTCGTGCCGTGGCCGAGGATCTTGACCTGCCCCGTTCGCAGGTGTACAAGAGGGCGCTGGCGGTCTGGCAGACAGCGGCTTGAGGTGTGATCACCGCGGTCCAGCCGGCCCCGTCGCCCCGCCCGCTCTGCGCCGTGTCCCGCCCGCTCCGAGCGGTCAATATCGCCTCTCTGCCGGTTTCCCGGCGCAAACGAACCCGAGTCCACCATGCACAGAACGACCGCAGCCGCTGCCAACTGCCCCTCTGCCGACCAGGCCCGCCTGCTGGACGCGGCCTGCCGGGCTGCCCTCGCGGCCGGCGCCATCCTCAGGGACCGCTACGAACAGCCCCACGACATCACCATGAAGGGCGCCATCGACCTGGTGACCGAGGCGGACCTGGCTGCCGAGGCCGCCATTGTCGCCCTGTTGGCCGCGGCAACACCGGAGGTGGCGGTCATGACCGAGGAAACGGCGGCCACCCACACTCTGGAGCGGTCGGGCCGTTTCTGGGTGGTGGATCCGCTCGACGGGACCACCAACTTTGCCCACGGATTTCCGTTCTTTGCCGTATCCATCGGCCTGCTCGACCACGGCCGGCCACAGGCTGCGGCCGTCTACCTGCCGATCCTCGACGAACTGTTCTGCGCCGTCCGCGGCGCCGGCGCCTGGCTGAACGGCCGGCCGATCAGGGTCACGGACACGGCCGAACTGATCGCCTCGCTCATCGCCACCGGCTTTCCCTACGAGGTGGAGCGAACCCTGCCCGCGGTCCTGCGGCAGCTGGCGGCCATGCTCCCCCGAGTGCAAGACATCCGCCGGGCCGGGGCCGCGGCCGTGGACCTCGCCTATGTGGCCTGCGGCCGGCTGGACGGCTTTTACGAGATGTGCCTGCAGCCGTGGGACACTGCCGCCGGCTGGCTGCTGGTCGAGGAGGCCGGCGGCCGGGTGAGCGATTTCGCCGGTGCCCCTTACTCGGTTTTCCAGGCGGAGATCCTCGCCAGCAACGGCCGGCTGCACCACGACCTGCAGGCCCTTCTCCGTGGGTAACCGAGCCGGCAGAGGCGCCGACCGCCCTGCCCTGCCGCCCTGGCTGCTGCACGGCAGCATGCTTGTGTCGGCCATGCTCGTCTCCACCTCGTTCCCGGTGGGCAAGGCGATCACGCCGTTCATGGACCCGGTGCTGCTCACCCTGATCCGTTTCTGTCTGGCGGCCCTGCTGTTCGCCCCGTACGTCGGCCGCCGCTTCGGCCTGGCCAACCCGGGCCTGGCGGCGCTGGGTCGCTACAGCCTGGTCAGCGTCGCCCTGGTCGGCTTCTTCTGGCTGATGTTCCTCAGTCTCAGATACACCAACTCCCTGCACACCGGCGTGCTGTTCACCATGGTGCCGGGCATCTCCGGTATCTACAGCTGGTTTCTCTTGCGGGAACGGTTGGGCCTGTGGCGCATCCTCGCCCTGCTGCTCGCCATGGTCGGCGCCCTGTGGGTGATCTTCGCGGGGGATATGGAACAACTGCGGGCCTTGCAGTTCAACCGGGGGGATCTGCTCTTTTTCGGCGGCTGCCTGCTCATGGCCCTGTACACACCGCTGATCAAACTGCTCCACCGCGGCGAGCCCATGGCGGTGATGACCTTCTGGATCCTGGTCACCGGCTGTGGCTGGCTGCTGCTTTTCACACTCCTCAACCCCCCGGCACCACTGTTCGGGCCGGTTCCGACCCGGGTCTGGGCCGGTATCGCCTACCTGGCCGTGTTCACCACCATCATCACCTTCTTCATCTCCCAGTGGGCCACGCTCCATCTCGGCCCCACCCGGGTGATGGCCTATTCCTACCTCTACCCGCCGCTGATCGTGTTCATCGACTGGTGCCTGTCCGGCGCCCTGCCCGACCTGCGCACCCTGGCCGGTGTGCTCATCATCCTGCCGGCCATGTACGTGGTCCAGCGGGGCAACGCCAGCACGGGCCGCTGAGCGGGCCGGCCGGTTGCACCTCCGGCTGACCGGTCGTGGACCGGTCAGCGGCGGAGCCATTCGCGATCACTGCCCCGTGGCGCCCGGGTCGGCCAGGCCGGTGACGCGGCGGATCGCGGCGAGCAGATCCTCCTCCGGGCAGGGCTTGGCCAGGAAGGCCCGCACCCCCAGCCGGTCGGCCCGCTCCCGTTCCGGCCGGCCGGTGCGCGAAGTACACATGATCACCGGGATGTTCCTGCGGGTGGGCATGGTCGCCAGAGTGGCGAGAAAGGCAAAACCGTCCATGCGCGGCATCTCCAGGTCGAGCACGATGCAGTCCGGCCAGAGTCCGGCCAGGAGAGTGACCGCCTCCTGCCCGTCCCGGGCCGCCACCGGACGCCAGCCCTGGGAGGCGACCAGGCGGCTGACCACGGTTCGCACCGAGAGGGAGTCATCCACCACCAGCACGGTCAGCGGCCGACTGATGTCCAGCAGGATCTCCGGCCTGTCCTCGTCCGCGCGGAGCCTGGCCGCCCGGATCAGCTCGGCCGGGTCGAGCACCGGCACCACCTGGCCCGCACCGAGCACCGCCGCCCCGGCCACTCCGGGCACGGCGCGCAGGTGACTGCCGAGCCCGCGGATGACGATCTCCTGCCGGCCGACCAGACGCGGCACGGACACGGCCACGGGCCGCCCGCCGGCGGCAAACACGAGCACCACCGGCCGGGAGGTCTCCACCGGATCCTCCACCTGGCCGAGCAGCGTGGGCAGGGAGTACCAGGGCAGGGTTGCGCCATCGAGGCGGACCGTACCCTCCTCCCAGGAGATGTCGCGGCTGTCCACCCGGTGCAGTTGACGGATGTCGGCCAGGGCAAAGGCCCAGAGCGCCCCGCCGCTCTCCACGAG
>JAGODN010000137.1 GCA_017998195.1 Desulfobulbus sp.
GCTCGGTGTCCACCTTCGGCTTCGGGGTGGTGCCGAGGGTAGCGTTCGTGACCGAGCAGGAAGCGGACGGTCCGGGCCGACCGGCGCGCCTGGACCTTGCCCACAGCGGCAGCTGCCGCCTGCTGCCGGACCGCGCCTCCACCCGTTTTCTCGATGTCCCCCTGCCCGCGGACCTCGCGCCCGGCCGTTACCGGGTGCGGCTCGCCTTCTGTGAACGGCCCTTTGCGCGCATGCCCGAGGCCGTGCTCTCCAACCCCATCGAGCTGGTGGACCGTGTGGTCGCCAGTCAGCCCCAGCCTGGAGGTTCCCGACCATGACCAACTGCCGCCGCATCGCCCGCACCTTTGTCAGCCAGCCCACCCTGGAAGGGGCCGGCGTCCGCCTGCACCGCGCCTTCGGGTTTGCCGAGGCGCCGCTGTTCGACCCCTTTCTGCTGCTCGACGACTTCAGCTCCGAGCGACCTGAGGACTACCTGGCCGGTTTCCCCTGGCACCCGCACCGGGGGATCGAGACCATCACCATGGTATTCGCCGGCCTGATCGAGCACGGCGACAGCCTGGGCAACAGCGGCGCCATCGGTAGCGGCGAGGTGCAGTGGATGACCGCGGGCAGCGGCATCATCCACCAGGAGATGCCCCGCCGCACCGGGGACGGCGTGCTCCGAGGCCTGCAGCTCTGGGCCAACCTGCCGGCGGCGGACAAGATGATGGCGCCCCGCTACCGCGACCTCGCGGCCGCGGCCATTCCCGAGGTGGCGCTCGCCGGCGGCGGCCGGGTGCGGGTGATCGCGGGCGATTTGGCCGGCGTGCGCGGGCCGGTGGCCGACATCGTCATCGACCCGACCCTGGCCGTGGTCGAACTGGAGGCGGGTGCGGTGTTCAGCCACGCCCCGGCCGCGGGCCACGCGGTCTTTGCCCATGTGCTGACCGGTTCAGGATGGTTCGAGGAGGGTGAGGGCAGCCGCCCGCACGGGGCAGGCACGACCGTCCTCTACGAACGGGCGGGGGAGATGGTGCGGATCGCGGCCGCCAATGGACCGATGTGCGTTCTGCTCGCCGCCGGCCGGCCGCTGGGCGAGCCGGTGGCCTGGCGCGGGCCGATCGTCATGAACACCGAGGAGGAACTGCGCCTGGCCTTTGCCGCCTATCGCGACGGCACCTTCCTGGATCACCGCCCGCGCGGGATGTGAGCGCGGCCGGCCGGCTCACAGGTCGCGGTCAGGACTGCCCGGGTCGTCGACCCGGTCGCCGTTGCCCGTGCCGCTGAAGCCGAAGATGATCTCCACCTTGCCGAAGAAGCCGAGCACCGTGTTCCAGTCCTCCTCCTCTTCGAACTGGACGTAGGGCGAAACCTCGAAAAAGAGCCAGTCGCGCAGGTAGCGCTGGCGGTAGCGGAGTTGCAGCTTGATCTCGGACAGATCCTCGTTGCCCACGTCGTCAAAGGAGTTGTGCCACTCGTAGCTGAGCACCTTGTCCACGTCCAGGGCCTGGTAGAGGCGGAACAACAGGCCGCCGGGCAGTTCGCCGTCCTCCTCGATCCAGTCGAGCTGGCCGGTGGCGCGGAAGAACCAGCGCTCACCGAGGGGCCGTTCGAAGTCGAGCGAGTTGAGCAGCCGCCAGTCGTTGTCCGTGTACCAGCGCAGCTGCGACACGAGCCGGCTCGTCCACGGGCCGAACTCCTTGAGGTAGCGGCCGCGCACGCCGGTGTAGAGGTAGTCGTAGGAGCCTCCCAGGGTCACCGAGACGTTCGACTTGTCGCTCTCCTGCAGGAAATACTGCAGGGCCACGGCCGCGTCCTTTTTGTTGTTGTCGCCGCGCACCTCCGGGTCGGGCCGGGAGGCATCGTCCTCGGGGTTGTCGTCCTCGCTGGCGAAAAACAGCAGGTTGAGCCGATCGGAGAGTTTGGGCAGGTGGAGGCGGATGTTGGCCCGCGGCTCGAAATCGACCCCGTCGCCCTCTTCCACCCCGGCGGTCAGGCGCAACCGCACCCGGCTGCGGTTCTCCTCGGCCGCGATCCGCTCGTCATCGAAAAAATCGTCGATCCAGTTCGAGGCCCGACGCACGCCGACCGAGCCCTGGTCGTGGACCTGGTCGAGCCAGTCCATCACCTCGCTCTCGCCGGCCGGATCGTTCACCGGCGGCTGCTCCGCCGCCCGCACCGGGCCGACAGCCAAGAGGGTCGCAACCAGCAGGCCTGGCAGAAGTCTTCCCATCTCGCACCTCCTTTGGTTCACGGGGACGCTGTGTTCGCCCGGCCACTCTACCACGAAAGCAGTGGCCGGCCAACCCGGGGCCTGGGCAAACGGTCGATCCGGGGGGAAACCGGCCGGGGTGGGCGAACGGCTGCGGACCCGGCAGTTTTCCGGTACACTGGCAGGGAGGCGGCGACCCGCTCCAGCCGCCCCGCCCCGGTCTCCTCCCACCTGGACAGCGCATGGCAGCCACCTACCATTTTCACGGCGACCTGGTCCAACTGCTCCACCGCCGCTGGCGCGGGCCGCAGCCGATCGTGCTCGCCGTCACCCGCCGCGCCTCGATCAAGGACCAGGTGGAGGCCTTCGGCCTGCCCCACACCGAGGTCGGCCGTCTCTGCTGCAACGGCCGCGACATCGACTTCAGCCACCTGGTGCGCGAGCACCAGGAGTTTGCCATCCTGCCAATGACCCCGCCCTGGGATGTCAGCCGCCCCACCCTGCTCCGCCCGGACCGGCTCGTTCGGCCGGCCTTCCTGGTGGACCCGACCCTGGGCCGGCTGGCCCGGGCGCTGCGCATGGCCGGGCTGAACACCCTCTACCGGCCCGAGTGGCCCGCCGCGGACCTGCTCAAGCGGCTCGGTCGCTCCCGGCGGGTGCTGCTCAGCCGCAACCTGGACCTGCTCAAGCGCGGCGAGGTGGTGTTCGGCCGCTACGTCCGCAGCGAGGAACCCGCGGCCCAGCTGCGCGAGGTGCTCAGCCTGTTCGGCCTGCGCGAACTGTCGCACCCGCTGGTGCGCTGCCTGGCCTGCAACGGCCAGCTCAAGCCGGTGGCCAAGGAGGCCATCCTCCACCGGCTCGAGCCGCTCACCGTCCGCTACTATGACACCTTCCACCGCTGCCCGCGCTGCGAGCGGATCTACTGGGCCGGCAGCCACGTGGCCCGCATGCAGACGAGCCTCAAAAACGCCCTCGACTGATCCCCCGGCTACATCGACCGCCGGTACTGACCGCCCACCTCGTACAGGGCCGCGGTCAGCTGGCCGAGCGAACAGACCCGCACCGCGTCGATGAGCACCCCGAAGACGTTGCCGCCCTCTATCACCGTGTCCCGCAGGCGGGCCAGCATGGGACCGCTGGCCTCCTGGTGGCGGGCCTGGAAGTCGCGCAGGCGGAGGATCTGCGACTGCTTTTCCTCCTCGGTGGAGCGGGCCAGCTCGATCACGCCGCCCGTGTTGCCCTCCGGGTTCTGGAAGGTGTTGACGCCGATGATGGGGTAGGAGCCGTCGTGCTTCTTGCGTTCGTAGTAGAGCGACTCCTCCTGGATGCGGCTGCGCTGGTAGCCGGTCTCCATGGCCCCGAGCACCCCGCCGCGCGCGGCCAGGGCCTCGAACTCCTTCAGTACCGCCTCCTCCACCAGGTCGGTGAGTTCGTCGATGAGGAAGCTGCCCTGGTTGGGGTTCTCGTTCTTGGCCAGGCCCCACTCGCGGTTGATGACCAGCTGGATGGCCAGGGCGCGGCGCACCGACTCCTCGGTGGGGGTGGTGATGGCCTCGTCAAAGGCGTTGGTGTGCAGCGAGTTGCAGTTGTCGTAGATGGCGATGAGCGCCTGCAGGGTGGTGCGGATGTCGTTGAAGGCCATCTCCTGGGCGTGCAGGGTCCGGCCCGAAGTCTGGATGTGGTACTTGAGCTTCTGCGAGCGCTCGCCCGCGCCGTAGCGGTGTTTCATGGCCACGGCCCAGATGCGGCGGGCCACCCGGCCGATCACCGAGTACTCGGGTTCCATGCCGTTGGAGAAGAAGAAGCTCAGGTTGGGCGCGAACTCGTCGATGTGCATGCCGCGCGCCAGGTAGGCCTCGACGTAGGTGAAGCCGTTGGCGAGGGTAAAGGCCAGCTGCGAGATTGGGTTGGCCCCGGCCTCGGCGATGTGGTAGCCGGAGATGGACACCGAGTAGAAGTTGCGCACCTGCTCGCGGACGAAATACTCCTGGATGTCGCCCATCATCTTGAGGGCGAACTCGGTGCTGAAGATGCAGGTGTTCTGGCCCTGGTCCTCCTTGAGGATGTCCGCCTGGACCGTGCCGCGCACGGTGGAGAAGGTGCGCCGGCGGATCTCGAGCGCTTCCGCCTCGGTGGCCGGCCGGCCGTGTTCGGCAACGAACCGGTCGAGCTGCTGGTCGAGCGCGGTGTTGAAGAACATGGCCAGGATGATCGGCGCCGGGCCGTTGATGGTCATGCTCACCGAGGTGGTGGGCGCGCACAGGTCAAAGCCGTCGTAGAGCACCCGCATGTCGTCCAGGGTGGCGATGGACACGCCCGAGTTGCCGATCTTGCCGTAGATGTCCGGCCGTTCGTCCGGGTCGCAGCCGTACAGGGTGGGCGAGTCGAAGGCGGTGGACAGCCGGTGCGCGGGCATGCCGGCGCTCACCGTCTTGAAACGGCGGTTGGTGCGGAAGGGGTCGCCCTCGCCGGCGAACATGCGGGTCGGGTCCTCGTTCTCCCGCTTGAAGGGGAAGACGCCGGCGGTGAACGGGAACAGCCCGGGCAGGTTCTCGCGCAGGAGAAAGCGGAGCAGCGCCCCGTGGTCGTCGTCGCGCGGCAGGGCCACCTTGGGCACGGTCGAACCGGAGAGGGTGGTGTGGGTGAGGCGGGTGCGGATCTCCCGGTCGCGCACCCGCACCACCTGCTCGTCGCCGCGGTAGCTGGCCGCAAGCGCGGGCCACTGGTCGAGCAGGCGCCGGGCCCGCGGGTCGAGTCCGTCGTCACGCTCGGCGAGCAGTTCCTCGACACTGCCCGTGGACTGGCCGGTCGCGGCGAACAGGTCGCGCACCAGGGTGAGCGCCTGGCGTTCGCGCGCCAGCCGCACCTGCTCCTCCGCGTGGCCGTGGTAGGAGCGCACACTCTCGGCGATCTCCGCCAGGTAGCGGCTGCGGCCGGCCGGGACAATGGCCCGGTGGTCAGCGGATCGTGCCTCGCCCACCTGCGCCAGCCGGCCCGGTTCGACCCCCAGGCCCAACTGTTCCAGCCGGGGCAGGAGGGCCTGGTAGAGGGCGGTCACGCCCTCGTCGTTGAAGCGGGCCGCCACCGTGGGGAACACCGGCATCCGTTCCGGCGGCTGGGAAAAGGCGCCGTGGTTGCGCTGGTACTGCTTGCGCACGTCGCGCAGCGCGTCCTCGGCGCCGCTGCGGTCGAACTTGTTGATGGCGACGAAATCGGCGAAGTCGAGCATGTCGATCTTCTCCAGCTGGGAGGCGGCGCCGAACTCCGGGGTCATCACGTACAGGGAGAGATCCGCGTGCGGGACGATGGCGGCGTTGCCCTGGCCGATGCCCGAGGTCTCGACGATGACCAGGTCGAACCCGGCCAGCCGACAGGCCGCGATCACCTCGGGCAGGGCCGCGCTGATCTCCGAGCCGGTGTCGCGGGTGGCGAGCGAGCGCATGTAGATGTGCGGGTGGTCGATGGCGTTCATGCGGATGCGGTCGCCCAGGAGGGCCCCGCCGGTGCGCTGGCGCGAGGGATCGATGCTGACGATGGCGAGCTGCAGGCGGTCGTCCTGGTCGAGGCGGAAGCGCCGCACCAGTTCGTCGGTGAGCGAACTCTTGCCCGCGCCGCCGGTGCCGGTGATGCCGAGCACCGGCACCCGGCAGGTCGCAGCCTCCTTCTTCAGGCGGGCGCGCAACCCCTGGGTGCAGCTGCCGTTTTCCAGGAGGGTGATGAGCCGGGCGAGCAGCCGCCGGTCACCGGCGCGCAGGCCGGCGAGTACCGTGTCCGCATCCGGTGCGGCCAGCGGCGCGGGCGCCACGTCGGCCAGCTGCACGACCTCGTCGATCATGCCCTGCAGGCCGATGCGCTGGCCATCCTCCGGGGTGTAGAGGCGGCTGACCCCGTAGGCGTGCAGTTCGTCCAACTCCTCGGCCACGATCACCCCGCCGCCGCCGCCGAACACGCGGATGTCGCCGCCGCCGCCCGCATGCAGCAGGTCGATCATGTATTTGAAGAACTCCACGTGGCCGCCCTGGTAGCTGGTGATGGCCACGCCCTGCACATCCTCCTGCAGGGCCGCGTTGACGATCTCGCCCACCGAGCGGTTGTGGCCCAGGTGGATGACCTCCACGCCGGTGGCCTGGAGGATGCGGCGCATGATGTTGATGGTGGCGTCATGGCCGTCGAACAGGGCGGCGGCGGTGACGAAGCGGACCTTGTGGGCGGGCTTGTAGGGGGTGTGCTCGGCGGCGCGGGCCATCGTCTCGGTCTCCTTGGGATGCAGGTGGCGGTGGTGGTGCGGTGGCGGACAAACGCCCGGAAGGGGGCGGACTGGCACGGGGCGGCGGGGCGGTGCGCCGGGGTCGGTCGCAGCGGGTCGGCAGCGGGCGGAGCGGGGCGCAGGCGGGGGTCGCTCGTTCCATCCCGGGGGAGAGGTCGCCATATCGGTTCGCTCACAGGCAGCCGTGGGGTATGCGCCATCAACCGGCGCGGGGAAACAGGGCCACTATAGAGCAGAAACCGGGAAAACAGAAGCGTTTCCAGGCCGCGGCGAAAAAAGTCGGGGCAGCGGCGACCCCCGGTCCGGGCTGTTTTCCACTGGTCGCGGCAGGGGAGATACTCTATAGTGACGCCAACAGCCAACCGGGCAGGAGG